>CAYRXL010000018.1:9097-16272 GCA_964428295.1 uncultured Alphaproteobacteria bacterium | reverse complement strand
GAGGTCTGAGTATCATCATCTAAAACACTTGTTTTACCGCCTACCCAAGTATTTTCTCTGGTTAAACCTAATAAAGTTTCCAAACCATTTCCATTAGCTACAGAGGTAATAGATATAGCTCCGGTAGTTCCTCCTGTATTTGACATAATTCTATAGTGAGTACCAGTCCATTCGACAGTTACATCATCAGTTCCAGACAAACCACTATTTAAATCTGTTTCCAAGTCTTTTGCTACTGCAGCATTGGAAGTTAAACCAGCAGCAATAGCCACACTAACAGTTTGAGCAGCACCTCCATCTACAGTCATTACAATATTACTTGCTGCTACGGCCGTTGTACTAGTTACTTCAGCAACTGCACCACCTACCCATCCTTTGCTCTCTTTAGATACATCAGTATTCTTATAAGAATGTTTAAAAATCTCTTTTAGAACTACCTTATTACTACCAAAATGAACTTCAGAGCCATCAAAGACACTTTGTCCTCCCTCGAAATATGCTTCTACATCTGTAGATTTTGTATGCAATATTTGGACATCAGTATCTGTTATATCAACTGTATCTGTATCAGTAGTAGAAAGTAAAAGATATTTTTGACCATTAGCCTCGGCAGCCACACTAGAAACTGTAAATTCCCTTCCATCTAGTTTTGTTTCACCAAAAGACGTGTTATTTGTTCCAGATGTATCAGTAAATCTTCCCACTAGAGTTACTTTAGTAGGCCAAGTAGTACTATCACCAGTATTTAATGCACTAGCATCATTACTATTTAAATATACTTTTAATCCTGAAGAATCGTTAACTACTGTAAATCCTTCAGAATTTTTTGCTACATTTATCTTACTATCAAAAACTTCTAACTGAGGTGAGTTCTTATAATATGAATAGTTAAGATACTTTTTGGTTAAATCGTTTTCAGTATCCACTGTAGTCGGGTCAGATGCATTTTTATAATAATCAAAAGATACAACATCACTATCAGTATGTATTGCTGCCATTTCACTTCCTACAGTTCTGGCGAAAAGTTTTGTACTAACTCCAAGAGTAGAAGCATTTCCTGAAGTTTCATCAGTAGATGAAACTGCTGCTCTATTTAATTCATCATTAATTCTTAACTGGGCATGGGCTAAAAATTCATCTCTAGTTAAATTTGGTGTAGCCTCATTAGATATTCCAGAAGTAAATACTCCACTTGTCACAAAGGTATCAGTAAGTAAATTTACCTCTATTGCATCTAAAGCTACTATTTCATCATCAGTGTTTATTTGGTTAAATTTAATATTAAAAGTACCGTCTTTAGTAGGGTCTAATGAAAGTTTTTTATCATCACCTAGTGCGTTATTGACAGCCCTTTGAACTTCTGCAGATAATGTTTCAGCAGTATATGAACCAGGTCTAAGATCCACACTTGTAAATGCCTTATCTCCGCCCTCATCATCAACACGAACTGTTAAAAAATCCTTACCCCAAAAAGTTTTAGTAGTATCATATCCACTTTCATAAGTCGCATTATACTGTAATTTATCGGTCACTATATTTATAGTATCACCAACTTCTTCAAAAGCTCCTTCAAGAGAAGTTCCTGTAACGGATGCTGCTGAAGAATTGAGAGGTGTATCTAAGTCATCTAGATAATAAAGAGGACTACTAATGGATTTTACAGCAATCTTGGGAACTTCTGACTCTTTCACCAACTGTCCAAATCGATCTATATAGAATGATTCACCGTTATCAGCCAATGCTTCAGATAAAGCAGGTTCGATAACATTTCCATCAACTACAAATACTGTTTGATATTTGTGAGTATTGTTATCCCCTGAAGCCACCTGTGTTTTAATAAAATTAACGGTGGCAATCACTGGTTTACCCAGATTATCATATATGGTTATAGATGTTGAGGCAGTATAGGTTGCAGGATCATCAGTCCTAAAATCAGTCATAGCAAAATCATCAAATACTTGTGCAGATGAGTTTAGGTTAACCGAAAGGTTCATATTTTCTGTAGCTTTCGCTTCACCAGATTCCAATGCTAATTTTAATGAAGTAGCGTCATCAATAGTACTTCCTTCGACTGAACCATCAGCACTAACTGGTAGAGCAAGAACAAACTGCCCAGAAGAGTCAACGATAAAACGGTCATTATTAACACTAAAAGCACCATTCCTTGTAAAAACAGTTTGGTTTGAAGTAGCAGATGGCTTTAGTGCAAAAAATCCTTGGCCTGAAATAGCTAAATCCAGAGCATTAAGTGATGACCCTATGTTACCTTGAGTAAATTGCTGTTTAATACCTTTCAAAATTGTACAAGAACCAATAGAGGAAGATGCATTTTGCAGAGGTGATGTAGCAAAAATATCACCAAATTCTGCCCTTGACCTCTTATACCCTGTCGTAGCAACGTTCGCTATGTTGTTTGAAGTAGCAGATATATCTGCCTGAGAACCATTTAAACCTGTTAGTGCTGTGTAAAATGACATTTTAAACTACCCCTTATATTTATTCATATTAATCTTTAATTTCTAAACCTAATTGCTTTACTTGCATCTATTAGACCATAATCTTCTATTTCTAATTCAACTCCGTTTTCTTTAGCCGCAGCTCCTATAATTTCAGCATACACAGCTGTACCAGCTGGCTGCTGTGGATTATCACCTAAATAAGCTGATACTAGTATTGGAGCATTACCATTTTTGATATCCTCTGGTAAATCTTTCCAAGCAAATCCTACTAAACCTGGAGTCTGAGCCCCCAAACTTTCTTTATATAATAACTCTCCATTTTCCTTATGAAATAAAATAGCCAAATCAGTTGTAGAATAAGGAAGATCAACCACTCCATGAATTTCTCCATCGTCATTTGGCCTCGCCCTATTTCCTGGAACCAAAACAGAATGACCTAGAAATTGTGCAGCAGTAGCAATTCGAAACTCAGAAACTTTTGATGTCAATTCTTTCATTGAATTTGACATTTCTGTAATTCCAGTAACAGTAGAAAATTGAGCCATTTGTGCTATAAAATCTCCATTCTCCATAGGAGCAAAAGGATCTTGATTTTGAAGTTGCGTAGTCATAAGTTTCAGAAAGTCTTCTTGCCCTAATGTACTTTTATTTTTAGTAATTTTATTTTCCTCACTAGACTTTACACCTATAGCATTAAGAATTTTATTAAGTGATTGTTGTGAAGTGCTATTTATCTCGCCCATATTTACCTCTATTTATTATTTACCTAAGTTCAAAGTTCTCATAGTTAAATTTCTAATAGTAGAAATAACTTCTATATTATTTGCATACTGTCTTTGAGTTTCTAACATCTCTACCATTTCTTCGTCCATATCGACTGCAGCTCTATAAACAAATCCTTCTTCATCAGCAGCTGGATGGTCTGGCATATAGGTCTTCACTGGTTCTCTATCAATAGTAGTAACCCTTATTGCTTCTACAGTTGACAACCCTGACTGCTTGACAGAGTCTGCATATATAGTCTTAAAAACTGGTCTTAAAGGTCTATATGCTTCTTCTGCGGTACCAGTAACGTTATTAGCATTTGCCAAATTACTAGCAATCGCATTCATTCTTACTATTTGTGCTGCCATCGCACGAGCACCTATATCATAAACATTTTTAATTCCCATTATTCACCTTTTATAGCTGACATTAGCGTTCCTATTTTACCACTTAGAAAAGCTAGAGTAGTTTGATATCTCATAGAATTTTCTGCAAACTGCATTTGTTCAACAGCAAGTTCAACTGTGTTACCATCAAGACTTGGATTTATATTTTCCCTATACTTAACCTTGCTTGGCGCTATTGGCTTATTTATTGGTAAATGAGTATCATGAGTAACCTTTATAGGACCGTCCATTTGAAAACGTTTTATTTCTTCATAAAAATATATATCACGAGCTTTATAATGAGGAGTTGCTGCATTAGCTATGTTAGATGCAAGAATTTCATTACGTTTTCCTCGTAAATGAAGAGCTGCGCCTAACATGTTTAAACTCTGCTTAATATTTTCCATGCAATTTTTCTCCAAAATTATTTTTTGGTTCAGTTTTTGCAATTCCAATGCCAAAATAGATTGTTATAATTAAATAAGTTTATAAAAACACAAAAAGGGCGAAAAAATGGAATTAGCACCAGAAATTACAAGAATGAGAGATGCATTAATAGAAAAAATAGGAAATAAACCATTAAAAGAAGTAGCTATTATAATAAATAATGTATTAGCACAAGAAACTAATCAGATAAATAGGCTAGCTGCATTAGCTGCAAGAGTTAAAATATTAAGAGAACATACAAAAACATACTCTCAATCTAAGAGAAAAATGGATAAGTCTAAACTAAAAAACAAATTAAATGCTGCGAATTTAGATAGGCAAACTGAAGAAAAGACTGCTAACAAAGGATCAGAAGTTAGCTCCGAAGATAATTGGGTCAGAGTAGAAATGATTACTTCAGGAGTTGTAAATGGCGTTAGGTTTCCATCTGGTGTGGTCATAGATGTAAGTAAATCAGACGCTGAATTATTAGTAAAAGAAAATAAAGCAAAACTTTTAGATGATAAAAACACCAAGAAATCTGAAGAAAAGAATGAAGAAACAAAAGATGCAAAAGCAGAAGAAAAAAAGGAAGAAGAAACAAAAGATGAAAAAGTAGAAGAAAAAAAGGAAGAAGAAACAAAAGATGCAAAAACAGAAGAAAAAAAGGAAGAAGAAACAGAAGATATAAAAACTGAAACCAAAACTGAAAAAGATTTAAATGAAAACAAGAAAATCATCAAAAAAAAATCTACTAAAATAACCGAAGAAACAATAGAAGTTACAGACCCCAAGGCAGTTGCAGAAGCTTTAGGCCTTAATGAAAAAAAGAAAGAAAAAGAAAATGTAGAAGTAGCAGAAGAAATTGACATAGAAGCAATAGAATCAGGAAAAGCAAAATAGCAGCATGCACAACGTTACATCATATATTTTTCTTTCTATAACTATAGTCTTGTTTATATCTATAACCTCTTGTAAGGACTTTCAAAGATTCAAATACGAAAAGTACACCTGCAAAAACAATTTTTTAAATGTTAATGAAATTTACATTACAAAGAATAAGGTTGACGACATTGCACAAATTTTTATTAATGGTAATCCTCATAAAGCAACCATTGTAGACATAAACGATGAAAAAATTATTTTAAAAATGGAAAGTATGGAATTTAAGCTTTTTAGGTCCAGTGGGGAAGTTAAGGTTCTTAATCAGAACGATTTACATAATCTTAAATGCCAAAAAACAGTTTTTACTATATAATTAACAAATATTGTTTATATTCTTTATAAAAAATAATTTTAGAGAACAATATGAGTAGCAGCAAAGATGATTTTATAGACATTGTTTTAAAAAGAGGTTTTCTATACCAAAGTACAGACTTAGATACACTTAAAAGAGCCTCAAAGGATTTAATTGGGTATATTGGTTTTGACTGCACAGCTCAAAGCTTACATGTTGGCAGTTTAATCCAAATTATGCTCTTAAGATGGCTTCAGAAAACAGGAAATACTTCCATTGTTTTAATAGGAGGAGGAACTACCAAGATTGGAGACCCTTCGGGAAAAGACACAAGCAGAAAATTACTGACTGAGGATGACATAAAAAGTAACACCAAGTCTATAGAAGAAGTTTTCAAAACATTTTTAAATTTTAATAATAATCAAAACAAGTCAATTATGGTCAATAATGACCAATGGCTTAACAAACTAAATTATATTAGTTTTCTAAGAGAATACGGAAAGCATTTTTCTATAAATAGAATGCTTTCTTTTGATTCAGTTAAACTACGTTTAGAAAGAGAACAAACCTTAAGCTTTCTAGAATTTAATTACATGGTAATCCAAGCATATGATTTCCTTGAACTACACAAAAGATACAATTGTAATTTACAACTGGGAGGCTCTGATCAATGGGGTAACATAATTAATGGAATAGAATTAATAAGAAGAAAATATAAATCTTCATGCTATAACCTCTCCTCTAATTACAAAAGCATCTGGAGAAAAAATGGGAAAATCAATAGAGGGAGCAATATGGTTATCAAAGAAAATGTTATCTCCCTATAACTATTGGCAATTTTGGCGTAACACAGAAGATGAGGATGTAGTAAAGTTTTTAAAATTATTTACAGAAATAGACTTAAAAGAAATCGATAAACTTACCAAACTAACAGGAGCAGAAATCAACGAAGCTAAAATTATATTAGCTAATCATGCTACGGAAATGGCACATGGAAAAATTGCATCAAGAGAAGCTGAAAAAACTTCTAAAAGCACTTTCAAGGAAGAAAACTCAGGAGATTCTTTACCAACTGTTATTATCAATCATGCTACCCTAACTGGAGGAATACCAGCGTATAAAGTATTTTCACTAGATAATATACTTTGTTCTTCATATGGTGAAGCAAAGAGATTGATTAAACAAGGAGGTGCAAAAATAAATAATTTAAAAATAAATGATGAAAACATGACCATTACAGATAAATTTCTGGACGCTAAAGAAAAAATAAAACTTTCTGCAGGAAGCAAAAGACATATATTAATTAAAATTAAATAATTAATTTAATCTACTTTTTTGCCTTCGCCATCTTCTATTTTTTGACCTCCATTACCTTCTTCAGGTGTAAATATGTCTAGAACACTCCTAATTATACCAGGAGTAAGTATAGATAAGGGATTAATAGTAACGTCAGGATCAGTAGCCTTTCCTGTCATATAATATTTGACACCTATTATGCCTTCTCCTTTAATTCCAGTGAGTATTTTTCCCACTATAGGAATCTTATTAATAAGAGCATTAATTGCATACGCAGGAATCATAACTCCTGTTATATCTATCTCATCCATTTCGATATTAATTTTTCCGTTTATGGAAAGCCCTAAAGAAAATCCTTCTGCCCTCGTATCTGTAAAAGCTATTTCATCATCTACTTTTTTAAATGTTCCATGAAGATTATCAAAAGGGATACCTTCTGAACCTAATATTTCAATCAATCCTGTGAATGAAGCTACCTGTAATAATCGTGTGAGTAAAGGTGCATTAATTATACTGAAATTATCAATATTAAAGGTCCCGTTAGTTATTGTTTTATTCTTTTTTACATCCGTAAAATATTCGCCATTTATTTTTAATTTTCCACCA
>CAYRXL010000018.1:8682-8994 GCA_964428295.1 uncultured Alphaproteobacteria bacterium | reverse complement strand
TCAAAAACTTTAAAAGATTTTTCACTATTGTTACTAGTTATATTTACAGAGGTTCTACCAGAATCCTGTTTCTGTATATCCACATTAAAAAAGTCATTTTCATTTAGATCTACTATAGCTTTTAATTTAACAATTTTATTTTCAAGTAAAACTGCATCTACAATGGTTTTTCCAAAATTTATATCATCATAAACTAATTTTTTCACTTCTCCACGAAGGACAATCTTTTTTGACAAATAATCGTATTCACTTTCTGAATCATCAATTAATTCAGTTATATCTAAATATTCTGAATTAAATTTCACACTAATT
>CAYRXL010000018.1:0-8672 GCA_964428295.1 uncultured Alphaproteobacteria bacterium | reverse complement strand
TTTCATCAGGTTTTGTTAGATCTATTATACCGGCCATATGATCCTCTTTAAGTCTTAAATTTTCAACTTCTATAGAAAGTAAATTTCCTAATTTATCAAAATTTAAGTTGCATAAACTTTCTATTTCAGAAGACTTTATTTTTAAATCACTTATATTTTTTAGCCTAAAATCAACTAATCTTATATTCCCAGAAATAGCAGCAGGTTTATCAATGCTTTTAGTTATCCTTAAATCTTCCTGCTTTATTAACGCTTTAGATAAGTCACCATTAATATTAACATCCCAATTCCCTTGAAAATAATTTATACTTTTTGCATCTATATTCAATAGCACTTTACCTTCTGTGAACAAATTTTTGTATTTATTTACTACTGATTTATATGTTTTAGGAGTTAATTCAATATTAGCTCGTACCTCTGCGTAATTATTTTTATTTAATTTAATTATGACCTCAGATTTAGAATCATCTAAGATGCCACTAGATTTTATATTCACGTTTTTATCGATTATAGAAAAGTCTCCATGAAATTTGCTAAATTTTAAAGAAGAGTTAGTTCCAATATTAATATTTTTAATACTATGAAAATCATTAAACTCTCCTCTTACACTCCAACCATAATCTGACAGATTATTTGTTTTATTTGCATCTAATTCTGTAGAAAAATCTAATTTTGCATTAATGGTCCCATCAAATTTTTCCAAGATACCTTCGTCATAGTCTATCTCTTTTTTAAGCAGCTTATAAACATTAATCATATCAAAATATTTTCCATCAAAGTGAGCGCTTCCATTTATTTTAAAAGTTGATTTATTTTCTAAATTAATATTTTTGCCATCTATATTAATTTCTTTAAACTTAAGTCCTTTAGTATTTTTGGTAAAATAAAATGCTTCATCAGCCAAAATATTTAAAGTTCCTACTGAATAATCAACTTTCATTTCAGGAATTGTAAAATTGAATATATCTTTATTTATAGAAATATTTCTAATAGACCCCTTTAAAGTTCTTAATAAAGATTTCGATGGATCATTTGAATCTTTGTATATCTCTAATATCATACTAGATATTAAGCCTTCATTAACACTAGAATTTATCAGGTCTACATTTTTTTTATCCAGCATATTTTCGTAAAAATATGACAAGTTTTTAAGATTACTATTTTCTAGTACCAACATAATATTATAATCTGGTTCTTCATTTAATCCCATAATTTCGCCATAGAGAGCAACTTTAGCATTGTTTTTCAAATTAAATTTTAGATTCGGTATCTCTATTTTATCCTTAACTAGTCTCAATTCTATTTGTGATGATGATACTTCTAATTCTTCTAGATTATTAGTTTTATAAAAGGGTATATTTATCTTTCCTTCTCTAGAATTTAGATGAAGCTCAGCCATGGCAACTAGACCATCTGTAAGCTTTAATGATACTTTACCATCAAAATGTACATCCAAGTTCTCTTTAAAACTATAACCATTGTAATCCAGACTATTAATAAATATTAAATCTTTTTGAGGGTTTATATCAAGGATTGTCAAATCTACTTTTCCATTTTTTATGCCATCCCTACCATGATAAAGTTCACTATTTATTTTAATTTCGCCTTTTTCTGTATTCAGTTTAGATGAAAACTTTATAAATTGTTCAAAATTAACTTGACTTAATATAAAGTTAGTTTTCTTTAAATTAATTTTAATACCATTCTTAAATATTGGATAAAATTTATTCATTAGATCAGAATCTATGACTAATTTTTCACTACTTATTCGTATATTATCATCATGAAACAAGCCACCAATATCTATTTTAGGTGAAAATAACTCTAGGGAGGTCTTTCCTGTTTTATAATTAACCAAACTAGCTTTTGCTAATATTTCTCCTTTATCGATTAAAAAATCTCCGCTTAAGTCTTTTAAAAAAATATGCTCTTCTTTAGTAGAATTAAAAACTCTAATGCTACTGTTTTTAAATGATATATTTTTAAGCTTGGACCAGTAATTAGCAGTTGAAAATTTTTCACTTGTTAAGTTATTTTTGCTAAAAAGACTCGCTGAATTATTTTGGGCAATTAAATTTACTCCAGTTAATTCTATATACTCAGGATAAAATCTATTTTTAAATAAAGATGTTAGTTTGATTCTTACCTTCAGGCTTTTCGCCTCTAACTGTTTAATGATATTATGTTCTTGAGTAAAACTAAAGTCAGTAATTTCTAGTTTAATTCCTGAAGCTAATTTATCAATCTGAATGTTAGCTTTTCCGTAGGTAAAATCTAAATTCTGCCCCGTTAGCTCGATAATTTGGCTAAGATAAGGTGAGAGAAATGATATATTAATAGGTCCTTTAGATAGCCTCAAACCCAAAATAAAGACAACAACAAAGATCGAGATGAAAAATAAAAATAGCAGTTTCCAATATATGTTTATTCGTTTTAACAAGTTTCAGTATTTCATTATTGAGTAAAATTCAATATAAAGAATATAAGTATTATAGAATATAATACTATAACTCATTTGATAAAATAAAAAAGAATTTCATGTTGATTCAAAAATGTTACAAAGCATATAGTATAATATAACTTTTTGGATAACGGTAAAACAAAGAGGTTTTAATGAAAAAAGATTTGGTGATTGGTGACAAAGCTCCAGAAATAAAGTTAAAGAACCAAAATGAAGAAATAATTGTTATGTCAGAATTAAAGGAAAATATAATATTGTTTTTTTATCCTAAAGATAATACTCCAGGATGTACTACAGAAGCAAAAGAATTTACCAAGTATATTAGTCAATTTAATGATAACGACTTTGCTGTAATAGGTATTTCTAAAGATTCTACGGAAAAACATAGAAATTTTATTCAAAAACACAAACTCAAGGTAGATTTGTTATCAGATAAAGACAGGAATGTCTGCGAAAGATATGGAGTTTGGAAAGAAAAAAACATGTATGGAAAAATATTTATGGGAATAGAAAGGGCTACCTTTATTATTAACCAAGACAAAAATATACTTAACATCTGGCGTAAAGTGAAAGTTAAAGATCATGTAAAAGAAGTTTTAACTTTTGTTAAAAACATTTAAAACTTAAACTAGAATCAATTTATCTTTTTTGATAGTGCAGAGTAAATAAATATATCTATCTCTCCATCAAGAACTGCCTGAACATCAGAAGTTTCAGTTAAAGTTCTTAGATCCTTAATCATTTGATATGGTTGCAAAACATAGGAACGAATCTGACTCCCCCAGCCTATTTCTTTTTTCTGCATTTCATCTTTGTTTTTTTTATCTTCCTCTTTCCTTAATTCTAATTCATATAATCTAGATTCTAACATTTTGTAAGCTGCAGTTTTATTTTGATGCTGAGATCTTTGATTTTGGCACTGTACCACTATGCCTGTAGAAATATGAGTTATTCTAACTGCGCTATCAGTCTTATTAACATGCTGTCTAATCTTATATCTTTTTCATCTATATTTATTTTTATACTCTTATCTATGGAAGGATACACCCAAACACTAGCAAAACTAGTATGCCTTCTTTTTTGAGTATCAAAGGGAGAGATTCTCACCAATCTATGAACACCACTTTCTGATTTTAAAAAACCATATGCATTCTCTCCTGAAATTTTTATCGAGGCCGACTTTATTCCCGCTTCATCTCCGTCACTTAATTCCAAAAAGCTACTATTGAAACCTTTGTTTTCAACCCATCTCGAATACATTCTTAACAACATCGATGCCCAATCCTGACTTTCTGTGCCTCCTGCTCCTGCATTAATCTCTAAATAACAATCATTAGAATCTACTTTTCCTGATAACAATGTCTCTATTTCTTTATTTAATACTTTCTCTTTAAGTACTAAGGAATCTTTAAATATTTCATCAATTATTGAAACTTCATCATCTTTCTCTGCTAATTCTTGAAGTTCTAATAAGCCATGAAATTCTTCCTCAAGACTTAAAAAGTCATTTAGTTTTGACTCTAGTCTATTCTTTAGCGCCATTATTTTTTGAGCATTTTCAGAATTATCCCATAAATTAGGGTTTTCTACTTCTTTATTAAGTTTAGTAAGTTTTTTATGTATATTTTCTGGGTCAAAGACGCCTCCTTATAAGCGTCAAAGACTTCTCAATAACGCTCAAATTAATATTTAGCTCTGAATTCATTTTTCCTCCATTAAATTAATATAGTTCATCCTCAAAACCCCCAATAACATTATCATAATTATTATCTGAATTATCATATTCAGGCCCAGTTCCTAAAATAAATGCTTCATAAATTGATTTGCTATCATTTACCTCAGATTTATTTCCAGTTAAGGGTTCTACCTTAATCATTTCTATATTTTTAGGCACCATGAAGGGCTTAGTATTCTTATTTTTTAGTGCTTGATCCATAAACTTTCCAAAAATAGGAGCTGCTACTTTCGCTCCTGTTTCTTTTTCTCCTAAACTTTTTGGCTGATCAAAACCAACAAAAACACCTACAACTAATTCTGGCGAAAAACCTAAAAACCACGCATCCATATTGTCGTTTGTAGTTCCAGTCTTCCCGGCTATAGAATGTTTTATATAGTTCAGTCTCCTTGCAGTACCCCTTTGCACCACACCTTTTAGCATCCATGTAATTTGAAAAGCATGACCTGGATCAATAATTTGCTTACCTTCAGCTCTCAATTGAGGCAATACTAAATTTGATTTATTAGAGTTACTACAACTTAAGCATTTCCTATTATCCCTTTTAAAAATTGTTTTGCCCGTCCTATCCTGTATCTTTTCTATCAGTGCTGGGCTATTGTATCTACCTCCATTAGCAAAAACAGCATAAGCTGACACCAAATTTAATAATGTGGTTTCTTCAGATCCCAGTGAAGTGGCTAGTAAAGGAGGAAACTTACCCATATTAAAACGAGTAGAAATTTCGGAGATTTTTTTCATTCCCACGTTATTAGCTAACCTCACAGTCATAACATTTCTAGACTTTTCTAAACCCGTTCTTAAGGTAGAAGGTCCATAAAAAATACCTGAGTAATTTTTTGGTTTCCATTTTTCTAAACCTGGGCCTTGGTCAATAACTAGAGGTGCATCTAGCACCCTTGAAGAAGGTGTATAACCATTCTCTAAAGCAGCCAAGTAAACGAAGGGTTTAAATGCAGAACCGGGTTGTCTTTTTGCTTGTGTAGCCCTATTAAATTCACTTCCATCAAAATCGTATCCTCCAGATAAAGCTAGAACTCTTCCATTTCTTGGGTCTAAAACCACTATAGCACCATTTACTTCAGGTATTTGATCTATTTTATAGTACTGTTTTCTATTTTTGAATTTACTTGACTTAGACACAACTAATACATCACCCTTTTTAAGAAAAGTTTTAATATCATTACTTTTAAAATTTTTATTACTGTTGTATATCCATTTAGTATTCCAAGAATCATCTTCCGTAGAGATGTAACCCAATTTTTTCTCACTTCCAAAAATTATCTCCGCCTCTTTATTTTCTAACTTTTTAACTACAGCAACTTTCTTTTTATGTAATCCAGCTATATTCCGGTATTCCTTTAGTCGTTCTTCTAATGCATTATCATTAATTAAAAATTTTGAGAAGTTGTTCAGAGGTCCTCTCCAACCATGTCTCTTATCGTAGTTTTCTAAACCATTTCTTAAAGCTCTAATAGCATTATCTTGTAAAATTGGATCTATTGTAGTGATTACACTCAATCCTCCTTCATAAAGAGATAAATCTCCATATTTTTCTATAACTTTTCTTCGAACTTCTTCAATGAAGTATGGAGCATATATTAAATCTTTCTCTTTTCTAGATTTAATAATTATGGGTTGCATAGATGCTCTTATCTCTTCTTCAGAAGAAATCATTTTTTCTTCTTTCATTCTTTTCAACACATAATTTCTTCTTATTATTGCTGACCTTTTATTCCTAATAGGATGATAATTATTTGGACCTTTGGGAAGGCCAGCTAGATAAGCAACTTCGGCAATTGATAATTCATTTAGAGACTTATCAAAATAATTCAATGCTGCTGCTGCTATGCCATAAGATCTCAATCCTAAAAAGATCTCATTTAAATACAATTCTAGAATTCTGTCCTTAGAAAGAATTCTTTCTATCCTCAAAGCTAGCAAAGCTTCTTTTATCTTCCTTGCTATGCTTACTTCATTGGTTAGAAGAAAATTTTTAGCTACTTGTTGAGTTATGGTAGATGCTCCTACGAGTCTTTTGTCAGTAAATAAATTCTTTAAATTAGTTAATGATGCTCTCACTATTCCCCTAATATCTATTCCCTTATGATTAAAAAAGTTTTTATCCTCAGCTGCTATAAATGCGTCAACTACCCTTTTAGGAATTGATGCATATGGAACAAATGCCCTATTTTGGGAAGAAAACTCTGCCAAAAAGCTTCCGTCACCAGTGTGCAACCTGCTTACTATTGGAGGTTTATATTCAGCTAATTGGTTGTAATCAGGTAGATCTTTAGAAAAATGTATAATACCTGCAACTATTATAGAAATAAATAGAAAACCAATTAGAATTAAACTAAGAATTAGTAATGAAAATATTTTAGCCATAGTATTTTAACAATATATATAAATATACTTAATATATAAATATACTTAATTATGTTTTCCTATTTTTCAAATAAAAATATTAACAACTTATACTTAATAGAGGTACTAAAGATTGCTATACCTATAATTATTACTAATCTTTTTATTCCTTTTTCAAGTATAATAGATACTTTTGTTGCTGGAATGTTTGGAATTATAGATATTGGCGCTGTAACTCTGGGCGCTACTTCATTTTCACTAATTTATTGGTCTTTGAGTTTTATAAGGATGGTAACAACAGGCTTTACAGCTCAAGCTATTGGAAGAAAAAATTATAAGGAAATTAGTAATATCGGTATTAGAACTTTAATTACATCTCTTATATTGGGTTTAATTATACTAGTTTTTAAAAATATAATTGGTGATCTAAGTTTAAATTTCTTTAGACCAGAATTAGAAGTTACTATTTTAGCTAAAATTTACATTGATATTAGAATTATTTCTGCCCCAGCATTCTTAATAGTAATGGCAGGTTTAGGATGGTTGTTAGGTCAAAGACTTATAAAGCTCGCAGTAATAATACAAATTGCAATGAGTGTAACAAACATCCTTCTTTCCTTATTACTTGGAATATATTTTAATCTTGGAATTTATGGAATTGCCTACGCTACAGTTATATCAGAAATATTTGCAGCATTAATGACTTTGATTGTTTTTTTCAAAATAATACTCAAATATAAACTAGATACAAAGACGATATTTATAAAAGATAAATTCATTCAATTATTTAGTGCTAATATAAACATATTATTTAGAACAATAATTTTAATTTTTTCTATAGCTATTATCAATTATTTAGGTGCAAGATTAGGAACTATATTTTTAGCTGTTAATACTATTTTATTCCATTTTCAAACTTTTGTTTCATACGGATTAGATGGATATGCCCATGCCACAGAAATTTTAGTGGGTAGATGTGTCGGTGAGAAAAATATTGTTAAATTTAAAAAATACGTATTTGCTACTCTTGTTTTATCAATAATTACTTCTTTCTTTTTTATAGGAATTTATTATTTTTTTGCACAAAACATATTTTCGTATCTTACTGATGAAGGAGCGTTAATAGATGCTCTAAATAATCATAAAGTATGGATTCTTATTTCTCCTCTAATATCAGTATTTTGTTTTCATTTAGACGGTGTATTTCTAGGAGCAGTAAAGACAAAGATGATGAGAAATGCAATGATTATAAGCTTTTTTATTTATCTGTTATCTCTGTATATTTTATTTCCTCTAATTAATAATAATGGAGTTTGGCTTTCTTTTATAATTTTCTTATTATTCAGATCTATAACCCTAGTAATGTACTATCCAAGATTAATAAGAGAATCTTTTCACTAATTTCTATAAAAATTATTTTCGTTCAATACCTTTGAATTAAATGAAATAATATTCACAACTCATCCTTCAATTTTATTTTTTTTAAATTTACCTAATTTTTTCTTTTTGATACTATCCTCATATACCCCAAGGTCGGAGTTAGACTAGTTTGACCCAAAAATGTTTTTTCATAATTTCCACTGCTATATAGAAGCTCTAATTATTTTAGATATTCTAAACGCAACGGGATAATTTTCTTTTATATCTACTTTATCATCGTAGAAATAATATATTAGAATTAATTTGAAATCTCTATAAAATAAGTATTGCATTTAAAGGGCGGTTAGCTCAGTGGGAGAGCACCACGTTGACATCGTGGGGGTCGCTGGTTCAATCCCAGCACCGCCCACCATCTTAACTTTATTTCCAAACTTACTATCTGTATCTTAGATTATTTCTATTTAAATCACTAATTTTTTTACAACCCATTAGTTTCATATCTCTCTCAATCTCATCTTTAAGGTTTTTTAATGCTTTTTCGACGCCCTTTTGACCACCTGCTGCTAATGCATAAAGATAAAACCTACCTCCAGAGCAAGCTTTAGCTCCCAAAGACAAAGCTTTTAACACATGAGTTCCTCTAGTAATACCCCCATCACATATAACCTCTATTTTATCACCTACTGCATCAACTATTTCTGCTAATTGATCAAATGGAGCTCTCGAACC
>CAYRXL010000017.1:9720-18531 GCA_964428295.1 uncultured Alphaproteobacteria bacterium | reverse complement strand
AATTATTTTTGGATTGAAATTTTTCAAAAAACGCTTCCTTTTCGATAAATCAGTGCCACGCAAGAATTTGTTTGGCAACGTTTTTATGCTAAGCAACTAAACAGAGAGGCTATATGGATGCCATATACTCTACGCCCGAATATAGAGGTAGCAAACGATACATCTGAAATTGCTCATGAAGCAACTACATCCAAAATTAACGAAGAACAGCTTTTTTATTGTATGCAGAGAGGATTGGATGAAGAAACAGCGATTTCTCTCATTGTGAATGGATTTTGCAGAGAAGTTCTTAAAAATCTACCTATGGAGTTTGCGGTGGAAGCTAAGAAACTTTTAGAATTGAGTTTAGAAGGATCCACAGGATAATAGCATGCTAGAAATTAAAGGTCTAAAAGTAAACGTAGATAATAAACAAATTCTTAATGGGCTGAATCTAAAGATTGAGCAAGGGGAAGTTGTTGCTATCATGGGACCCAATGGTTCAGGTAAGTCTACTTTATCAAATGTAATAGCAGGTAAGGCTGGATATAATTTAAATGGAGGAAAAATAGTTTATCAAGGATTGGATCTAACTCAATTGAAACCAGAGGAAAGATCTAGCAAGGGAATTTTTCTAGCATTTCAATATCCCGTCGAAATCCCAGGAATAGCTAATTCGTCATTTTTAAGAACAGTTATAAATTCTCAGAAAAAACTAAGAAATGAACCTCCCCTTGATATTCAGGAGTTTCTTAAAGAAGCTAAGAAAATAGCCTTAAAATTAAACATGGAAGACAAGTTTTTATCAAGAGAATTAAACGTGGGGTTTTCTGGAGGAGAAAAAAAGAAAAATGAAATATTTCAACTTTTCATGCTTAAACCTTGTTTGGCAATACTAGATGAAATAGACTCGGGTTTAGATATTGATTCAATAAAAACAATAGCAGCAGGCATAAACTCATATAGAAGTAAAGATAACTCAATAATAATTATTACTCACTACCAAAGGATTTTAGAATATATAAAGCCAGATAGAATACATATCTTAGGTAAAGGAAAAATAGTTAAATCAGGTGATTACAAATTAGCATTAATGCTAGAAGAAAAAGGATATAAAGAATTCATAGATAATTAATAATTATGTTGTTGAACAATTTTATAAATAATATTTCTAAAAATAAAAAAGAAAACAAAGCTTTTTTGAAAGATTCTCTATTAAGGCATTTGCTAAGGGATGGATTGCCTAGTCATAAGGTGGAAGAGTGGAAGTCATTTGACACTAATATTTTTTCTAAAACAGATTGGTACATTCCAACTAGTAATATAGAAAAATTCTCCAATATTCAAAAAAGTAAAAAAAATCAGATAGTATTTTATAATGGAATGTATGATTATAGCTTATCATACTTTCATCATGTGGAAGGATAGAATGTTTATAAACTTTCAGAATATTTAGATAAAAATCCTAAAATTTTCAAGCAAATTTATTATAACCCCAAGGATGTAGCTGAAAAAAGAATATTAAAAAATATAGATACTAGACCCGCGATCCTTTTAACTCTTAATGTTCTTTTGAGAAATGATGGATTAGTAGTTGAAATAGAAGAAAATTCAACATTATCTTCAACTATCGATATAAAGTATATGTTTGAAAATATAGATAAGAGTATTATTGTTAGTCCTTATTTATTAGTAATTTGTAAAAAAGCATCCAAGTCTAAAATTTCAGAGTTATTTGTAGGAAATTCTAACAATATTTGGGTCAATTCATTAACAGAAGTTATTTTAGAAGATGATGCTAAATTAGAAATGTCTAGGATTCAATTTGATAAGAATATAGGTGTTAGAACATCAGCACTTAACTCTACTCTAAAACAAAATTCTTATTTAAAGTGTTTTTGTTATGGTGATGGCATGATTCGAGATGACATCAGAATAAAACTAACTTCTGACAGATCTACTTGTGATATTAGTGGAGTTTTGCTGGGTAGAGAAAATTTAATATCAGATGTTTATTGCAATACTACTCATGATGCTAAAAACTGTGTGAGTAATCAGAATTGGAGATTAATATCAGCAAAAAAAGGAAAAACTTCAATAAAAGGGAAAATTAGAGTTGAAAGAAATGCAACTGGAAGTGAGGGTAATTTTAACTCCAAATCATTATTGCTAGATAAAAAGGCCATTTCTAATTCAAAACCTGAATTAGAAATTTTGGAAGATGAAGTAATCTGTAGTCACGGTTCTAGTGTAGGAGAAATAGATAAAGCAGCCCTTTTTTATTTGCGTTCTAGAGGTCTGTCAGATCTAGAAGCAACAAAACTTCTCTTGAATGGATTTGTTAGGAACTGTATTGATGAGACAGATGTAGTGAGAGATTTAGTAATTAGCAAATTCAGTGAATTTTTAGATGAGGTAATTATTAGATGAAAAGAGAAAATAAAATTTTAATTAATGTTTATGAATAAAAATATTAAATCATATAAAAGTTTTTCTAAGATAAGTCGAGATTTTCCATTTTTACTTAATAGGGAAAACGGAAAACAACAAATCTATTTAGATTCTGCAGCATCATCCCAGAAACCTAGGCAAGTAATAGATCATATTACTAATACATATATTAATAATTATGCAAATGTTCATAGAGGTTCATATAAACTAAGTCAAATTGCTACAAATTTATATGAAAATGCAAGAGATAAAATTGCTTCATTTATAAATGCTAAGAGTAGTAACGAAATAGTTTTTACAAGAGGTGCTACAGAAGGTATTAACCTCATAGCTACTAGTTGGGCATGTGAAAATCTGAAGAGAGGAGATGAAATAATTTTAACCAGACTTGAACACCATTCGAATATTATCCCATGGCAGATAGTTTGCAAGAAAACGGGAGCAAGAATAGTTGAAGCTATTCCTGATAGCGATGGTAACATAACAATAGAATTATTTACTTTATTAGTTAATGATAAAACTAAGTTAATTTCTATATCCCATGTAGCAAACTCAATAGGAACGATAATTCCAGTAGAGGAGATTTGTCAGATAGCAAAAAATAGGAAAATTATCACTGTTATAGATGGATGTCAGGCTGCTCCTAATATTTCTATCGATGTTCAAAAAATAGCTTGTGACTTTTATGTTTTTTCAGGGCATAAAATTTATGGTCCTTCTGGAATAGGTGTCATGTATGGACGTTCAGACCTGCTAGAACGAATGATTCCATATCAAACAGGAGGAGAGATGATAGAGACAGTTTTTATAGATAATGCAACTTATACCACTATCCCTCATAAGTTTGAAGCAGGTACGCCCAATATAGTTGGTGCAATAGGATTAGGTGCTGCAATAGAGTATGTTGAAAATATTGGTATTGAAATTATAAATGCTCATAGTAAAGAACTAACTATGTATGGAATTGAAAGTCTATTGAACTTAGATGGATTGAAAATTATTGGGAATCCTTATAACAGGATAAGTATTATATCATTCCTATACAACAATATTCATCCCAATGATTTAGCAATGCTTCTTGATGCTAGAGGTTTTTCTTTAAGGTCTGGACATCATTGTGCCCAACCTGCAATGAGGCATTTTAATGTTGAGACAACTTTAAGAGCATCAGTTGGGATTTACAATAAAAAAGATGATTTTGACCAATTATCTTCAACCTTAAGGTTACTCAAAAAGAAATTTATATGAATTTATTAGTTGCATTATTATAGGAAGACAAAATGACGAAACGTAGTAAAAGTTTTAAAAATGAATTAGAAGCAGAAATAATCTCAGCCTTGCAGGGAGTTTATGATCCTGAAATACCAGTTTCAATATATGATTTGGGCCTTATATACGATATTGGCATTAAAGAAGATGGAGATATTGATATAGTAATGACTTTAACCACTCCCAATTGTCCAGAGGCTCAATCTATCCCGGAAAGAGTAGCAGACGTTGTATCTTGTATAAATGGTGTACGGGAAGTAAAAGTTGAGGTTACATGGGATCCACCATGGGATAAGGAAATGATGACTGAAGCTGCACAATTAGAATTGGGTTTAATATAGGAGTTATATATGAGTAATTCGTTAATGTTAGATATAACCGAGAATGCATCTAAGAAGGCAAAACAATTATTACTAGAATCTAATTTAAAACCTATAGGAATTAGAATAGGCATATTAGAGGGAGGTTGCTCAGGGTTATCTTATAATGTTGAACTAACAGGTGAAGTTAAAAATGGTGATGAAATAGTTAAGATTCAGGGAGTAACTTTTATCATAGATCCGGCAGCAACATTATTTTTAATTGGAACTACAGTTGATTGGCAAGAAGATAAATTTAAATCTGGATTTGTCTTCAAGAATCCAAATGAAACTTCCCGTTGTGGATGTGGTGAATCTTTTTCTGTTTAGATTAAATTTTTTCAGATAATTTGATTGCTATCTTGGTGATCCCTTTGATAGACTTTTTTAAGATTTTGTGTCCTAGGTTTTCACCTGATCCTAATTCTTTAGCTTTTATTTTGTGTTTTTCTTCATCTTTGTGAAATTTTTTTACTATTGTATATAACTCTTTATCTATATTTTTAAGTATTTTTTCTTGATTTTTATAATGTTCACATATCACCTCTTCTACGGCTTCTGTACAGGTCATGGTAGATTTTTTTCCTAATACAGCAGTAACTATGCCCATGCTATACCCTCCCATATTCCATAAAGGCATTAATAATGTGGGTCTTACGTTTCTTTTTACTACTAAGTCATTGAACTTTTTTAAATGTTTTCGTTCCTCTTCTAACATCTTATTGATTTCTTTCTCTAAGGGTAAATTCTTTAATATAGCTTTTTGTCCTCTATATATCTTCTCTGCCCCGTACTCACCGGCATGATTTACCCTAATAATACTATCTGTTAGTTTTTTTATTTCTTTTTTTTCCATAAAAAGGAATTAATATTTATTATGGTGGAAGTCAAGGAATAGAGTAATAAACTTACAGCTAATAATGCACTCCATGATGCTAAAGACAACCCTACGAAACTCACTGATGGTATACTGCAATCCCTAAACTCAGTATTCAAAATGGCTTCGTTTAATTCTTTTATTGTGGTTGCTTCTAGTCCGGAAACCACGGAACAGTCGAAATAGTTCTGGAATCTTCCTTTTTCTATTCCAACATGATAAAAACCAAAGCTGAAAATAATTAGTGAAATAAAGATGCTTAATATAAAAAAAACTAGTTTATAATTAGAATTTAATAGGAGACCAAATAAGGCTACAATCAAATATGTAACCCATAGCGATCATTGAACATAACATAATTTTCATGGAATAAAATCCAATAAAAATTTTAAAACAAATGAAGCTGTTACAGCTAAAGTAGCAAATATTAAAATAATTATCATAGTGTAATTGTATTTAAATAGTAACTTCATTACTAAATTTTAATATAGATTAGAATGCAAAGTATTATTACGATGGCTAGTATAGCAGTCGCAATAGAAAAATTATTTTCGACCCATTTTCTTCCTTTAGGACCAATTAAACTAATTATAATGGACAATAGGTAGAATCTCAATCCTCTGGAAATTATTGAACATAAAAAGAAAAGAAAGAAATTAAAGTTCAAAAAACCGCTTCCTATAGTAAATATTTTATATGGTAAAGGTGTGAATCCAGCTATAAGAAGTAAACCTATGCCGTATTTATCAAATAAAGACTTTAGGATAACTATTTGTTCTTCAGCATGATATAAATCTACTATAGGTTGTCCAATAATATCCCAAAAAAATGACCCTATGAAATAGCCTACCACTCCTCCGAGGACAGAAAAGAAGGTGCAAATAAAAGCATAATAAAACCATTTTTTAGGACTTGAAACAACCATAGGTATTAAAATAAGATCAGGAGGGACTGGGAAAATTATTGATTCTATAAATGATACTGTAGAAAGTACTTTTATTGCATGAGTGCTGGATGATTTTATTAGTATCCAATGGTAACATCTTTTTAATATATTATCTTTGTATTCCATACATTTAATATACAGTATAGATAACTATGTAAAAACTATAATTAATTGTGAATTTATAAAATCTGACAATATCATGAACGCATTATATAGATTATTTTTGTTTTTATTTCTTTTTTTTGTAGTTGATAAACTAGTTTATTCAAAAGAATATGATATAAACTTCAATAAAATAGCTGATGGAGTTTGGTATATAGCAGGCAAGCAAGAGGAAGCAACTGATAAAAATGGTGGTGCAATAGCTAATATTGGATTAATAGTAGGAGAAAAAAGCTGTCTGGTTGTAGATTCTGGCCCAAGCAAGAAGTACGGTATTCAATTAATAGAAAAAATAAAAGAAATAACTAAATTTCCGATAAGCTATTTGGTAGTTACTCATAGTCATTTTGATCATTCATTTGGAATTGAAGCTTTTTATAATGAAGGGATTGAAGTAATAATGGGAAAAAGTGAATTCGATAAGTACTATAATATTGGTCCAAAAATATTAAAGATTTTAGAAAAGAATATAGGGATAAAGTTTACATCAGGAACATTTGAATATAATAATAAAATTGAAATCACAGAAATAAAAGAAACAGATAAGAAAAAAACTTTAAATTTAGGTAATAGAGAAATAGAAATTATAAATTTTTCTGAAGCCCATTCATCTGGTGACTTAGTAGTAAGGGATAAAAAAACAAATATTTTATTTAGTGGGGATTTAATTTTTATTGAAAGAGCCCCTTCATCAGTGGATGCAAATATAAAAAAATGGATTCAAGCAATAAAGAATATTAAGGAGATGAACTGGTCTATCTTGGTTCCAGGTCATGGCCCAATAGTCAAGGATAAAAATGAAGTCATAATGCTTTTGGATTGGTTAAAGTATTTGAATATGTTATTAATTAATGCTTCTGAAAATGGAGATACAGTGGCTGAAATAGTGGATTATGAAATACCCGAAAAATTTAAAAAATTAAAATTAATCAAACCTACTGTAAGACGAGATATAAAAAAACAGTTAAACAGATATAATAAATACTAAGTATCTAATTGATTTCTATACTTGCTTTGTATGTTTAGTTGAATTATTCATTATAGTTATTAAATTTTAGGGGCTGTGGCGGAATTGGTAGACGCAGGGGATTCAAAATCCCCCGGGCTTTGGTCCTTGTGAGTTCGAGTCTCACCAGCCCTACCATTAATTGAAGGAGAAATAATGAAAGTGATTAGTAGCGAGCTTATAATGGGGAAAATTATAAGAGAAATGTTAAGGAAGCTACTAGGGATCATTTTGTTATAGAAAATAAAAAAGTATATGCAGGAAAGCATATTATTTTAGATATGTGGAACGTAAAATTTAATAATAAAATTAAGAAATTAGAAAATATTATGATTTCTGCTATTAAAGAATCAGGGGCAACTTTACTACATATTCATTTACATCATTTTAACAATGGGAAAGGAATTTCAGGAGTAGCCGTTTTGGCTGAGTCCCACATAAGTGTACATAGTTGGCCAGAGAGAAATTACATAGCTTTTGATATATTTATGTGTGGAGCAACATTTCCAGAAATTGCAGCGAATGTAATTACTAAAAGTTTAGAACCAGAAAGAATTGAATATAAAACTATTTTAAGAGGAGAAATCTAAATTTGCTTTCAAGATGTGATAAATGGTTAGATAAAAATAAAACAAAGGCTCCTGTTTTAGTTTTTGACCTTAAGGAAGTTCATAGGGCATATAATGAATTTAAATTATTTTTTCCTAAATTTAAACCCTACTATGCTGTTAAAGCAAATCCCCATATGAAAGTGATAAAGCTTTTATCCAAACTAGGAAGTTGTTTTGATGCTGCTAGTATATCTGAAATAAAAACTTGCATTAAAGAGAATGTAAATCCACAGAACATTTCTTATGGAAATACAATAAAAAAGTCTGAAGATATTTTGAAAGCTCATAAAATGGGTATTAATTTGTTTGCATTTGATAGTGAGGAAGAACTTCGCAAGCTTGCTTTAAATGCACCTCAATCTATGGTTTTTTGTAGGGTTTCAGTTCCAAATGGAGGAGCTGCATGGCCATTGTCAAAAAAATTTGGATGTGATCCAATAATTGCTAAAAGATTGATTATGTTGGCGTAGGAGTTAAATCTAGAACCCATAGGAGCATCTTTTCAGGTTGTAGCTCAACAGGTTTCTCCTTACACATGGGATAAAGCTATAACTATAATGGCAAATTTATATAAAGAATTATCTAGTATCAAATATGAAATGGATTTTTTAAATTTAGGAGGTGGTATTCCAGTTAATTATTTAAAAAAAAACCATAGCCTTAGTTATTATTCTAAAGTAATAGATAGTTCTTTAAAAAAACAATTCGGAACTAAACTACCTTCAAATATTGTTATGGAACCAGGAAGATTGTTTGTAGCTAGGGCTGGGGTAATAGAGACTGAAGTTATTTTGGTTGCTAAAAAAGCTGTTAAAGATAGGTATAAATGGGTTTATCTCGATGTAGGGCGTTATAGTGGACTGGCAGAAACGGAAGGGGAGGCAATTCATTACAATATTCAGTCTTTTAATAAAACTGATGATTTTGATAGCTTTATTTTAGCAGGGCCTAGTTGTGATAGTCATGACATTCTTTATGAAAAAAATATTTATAAGTTACCTAAAGAAATTAAAGCAGGAGACAGATTGAGAATATACTCCACTGGTGCCTATACTAATGTTTATAAAACTAGTTTTAACGGCATAGTGCCCCCAAAGGAAATATATCTAGATGTCATCAAATAGATTTTTGATAAAATTTGGCAAAGCAAA
>CAYRXL010000017.1:7377-9710 GCA_964428295.1 uncultured Alphaproteobacteria bacterium | reverse complement strand
AAGCAAATGATGAAGTATGAATTTCTGAGTTATAATAATTAGTTTGTATTTTATTTTGTTGAATCTTTTTTGCTATTTCATTTTTATTAATTTTAATATTGTTTTTTTTAGAAGCCCAAACCAGAGTCATAAAACCACCAATGTAAGAAGGTACTACTGTCAGTATGATGCCATGGTATCTAAAATTTCTCTTAATTGAGTTGAGAGTCGTTTTTATTTCTTTGTGTTGGAGGAAACTGACCCCACTTTGAAAGATAGCAACACCTTTTGAATTTAGTAAGTTAGATATGTTTTTGTAAAACTTGTCTTTATACAATGTTTTAGCAACACCTACAGGATCAGGCCTATCAGCTATGACTACATCATATTTTTTTTGACATGACTCGAGATAATCATATGCATCATTCTGATTAAAATTTAATATGGGATTATCAAAAACCTTATTATGTATTTTATTAAAGTGTTTTTTGCTTAACTCTACTACTTTTTTGTCTATATCGACGAGGTCAAGTAATTTTATTGATTTGTGTTTTAATACTTCTTCTGCAACTGCACCATCTCCCCCTCCTATGATTAAAACTTTTTGTGTGTTAGGTACTGAGAAAATAGGAACATGGGCAATCACTTCGGAATAGGCTGATTCGTCTTTTTCAGTAATTTGAATTATTCCATCTAAAACTAGTATCTTTCCATAGATATTAGTATCAAATATTTGAATGTGTTGAAAATCTGTTTTGGTATCAACTATTTTGTTTTTTACTTTAATTTCTTGGATTAATTCTTTATGGAGTGTTTCTCTTATTTTGTTCATTTGAATCCTAAAATAATTATTTGCAATAGATTACAAATTTAAGTTCTAGATACATATCTTTTTCCATATCTCCATGTAAACATGGGTTTTTTAGGAATTTTGTGCAATAAACTTATGTTTCTACCTATATTAATTAATTCGTTTATCATAAATTCTGTAACATCAGCACATTTAATGTTTTTTACTTCCTCAAGCTTTATCCAAATTAGTTTTTCTAATTCTTTACTAGTCTTAAGAGTGCCTATGAAATCATTTTCCACAGCTACAAAGAATCTAGCATGAAATCTGACCTTATAAACAGATGGAGTAACAGCCCTTCCAAGATATAACAATTTATTTACTGCAGGATATAATCCCTTATCAAAAAACTCTAACCATCCTGTATTAATTATTTTATTTTTATCTATATTCATCTTTCCTTTTTCTGCTAGCATAAGCCCAGTTTCCTCATATGTTTCTCTAATAGCTGTTTTAGCTAAGGCATTCATATGATTTGTATTTCTGGCTTTTAACTTTCTAATATTAATACTTTTGTTAAGAGATACATTTTTATATACATAGTAATCTGTTTTGTCTAATGCGCCTCCAGGAAAAACATATATGCCTGGCATGAACCTTGAGCTTAAAGGTCTTCTCCCCATCAAAACTTCTATTGACTTTCTGCTATTTCTTAAAATAATTAAACTGGATGCATCTTTAGGGTGAACAGGTTTATTATTGTTAATAGAGATGTTTTCCGTATGTGTAGGTTTGTTTGGCATTTTAGTTCCTTGATTTTTGTGCAAAGATTAAAAAGTATTATATATTTATTATATCCACATTAAAACCTAATAAGATATGAACGAACAAAAAAATAAAAATATAAATGACTTACTTCAAAAGGATAGGAAACCTGTTTATGGTAAGGTGGAGCAAATATCTAAAGGAATTAGAAGAGTAATGGCTCCGAATCCTAGCCCTTATACTCTGCACGGTACTGGTACCTATATAATTGGGGAAGGGAAAGTTGCGATTATAGATCCCGGACCTAACAATCAAGTTCATATAAACGCTCTTCTTAAGGCGATAACCGGAGAAAAACTTACTCATATTTTTGTTACACATACTCATGCAGATCATTCTCCGGCTTCATTGCCTATAAAGAAAGTAACAGGAGCTTTAATAATTGGTTACGGACCTCATTATAAAAAGAATAAATATGACGAAAACTTTGAAGAGGCGAATGATCTTAAATTTATTCCTGATATATTTATAACTGATGGGCAATTAATTAATGGAGAAAATTGGAACATAGAGGCAATTCATACTCCGGGGCATACATCAAATCATATGTGCTATTCTTATTTAGAAAAGGAATCTATTTTTACAGGAGACCATGTAATGGGTTGGTCAACGACTGTTATTATTCCTCCCGATGGAGATATGGGTTCTTATATGAGAAGTCTTAAAAAATTATTAGATAGAGATGAAAAGTTTTACATTCCTACACATGGTCCAATAATAAATAACCCAAAAAAATTTG
>CAYRXL010000017.1:2626-7367 GCA_964428295.1 uncultured Alphaproteobacteria bacterium | reverse complement strand
CAGCGGATGTATTGTGTCGTGCGAATGGTAAATGAGGAGGTGATTGGAAAAATTAAAATTCTCACATTGCGGTACAAGATTGAGATTGAGGACTTTGCCATCCGTATTGATGAAGTAGTGCCAGAGTTTTACTACACTACCGATAAAAAATTATGGCCTGCTGCCGCTAAATCTGTGGAGGCATTATTAATTTACCTAGAAAAAGAAAACATAGTTGTAAAAAAAGATGAAGGAAAAAATCTTGGCAGATGGCACTTAGCCAAAAAGTAAATTTTTATTGTTTTATTTGTATTATATTTTATAAACAAGAATGATCATTTTTCGCGACTATAAAAATATATCAGATAAGTATAAGCACAAAGTAGTTGCTATAGGAAATTTTGATGGTTTACACCATGGACACAAATATCTGTTATCAGGAGGTATAAAACCTTTTAATAGCAAAAACAATAGAATTTCAGTAATTACATTTGAACCACATCCAGTAAAAATATTGAGGCCAGAACATTGGAAGAAAAGATTAGTACGATTTAGGACTAAAATAAGATTACTAGAAAAGCTAGGCATAGAAGTTTTATACATTCTGAGATTTAATAAGAATTTTAGTGCACTAAAATCTAATGAATTTGTGGAGAAAATACTAATTAGTAGTCTAGAAGTTAAAAAAATTATAGTTGGGGAAGACTTTAGATTTGGTTTTAATAGAGAAGGCGATGTAAGTTTATTAAAAAAATATGTGAAAAAAGAAGATTTTGATTTAGAAATAGTAAAACAAAAAAGTATAAATGGTAAAATTTGTTCTTCTTCTTTGTTAAGAAGGCTGATTAAGGAAGGTAATATCAAAGAGGTTTTTCAGTATTTAGGATATTATTGGGAAGTAGAAGGTAAGGTAATTCGTGGGGAAGCTAGAGGAAGAAAACTGGGATACCCTACGGCAAATTTAAATTATTGTGATCAAATTTTTCCATCAAATGGCATTTACTCCGCTTGGGTTAAAATTGAGGATGAAAACACTTGGAGAATGAGTGCTGTCTCTACTGGTGTGCGTCCTCATTTTGGCGAAGGTGAAAGATTATTAGAAGCGCATTTATTAGATTATAAAGGAGATCTTTATGGCAAAAGAATTAGGGTTGCATTTGTTAGTAAAATAAGAGAAGAAATGGCATTTAATAGTACCTATAAATTGATAGATAATATAAAATCTGATTGTGAGATAATTAAAGAAGAATTAAAACAAAACTCAGAAATTAAAACACTAAATTTATAAGAAAGGTATTAAAATTAGGAAAAAATATGTCATCTATAAAAAATGATTATAATGATACGGTTTTTCTACCTAGCACTCAATTTTCGATGAGAGCATCACTACCTATAAAAGAGTTAGAAATGATTTCATATTGGGAAAAAATAGACCTTTGGAATCTACTAAGAAATAAAAACAAAAATAATAAAAAGTTCATATTACATGATGGGCCACCCTATGCTAATGGACCTATACATATTGGTACTGCTGCAAATAAAATACTGAAAGATATTATAAATAGAACAATGCAAATGGAAGGGTTTGATGCAAATTATATTCCTGGATGGGATTGTCATGTTTTGCCGATAGAATGGCAAGTTGAGCAGCAATATAGGAAAAAGGGACTGTCGAAAGATAAAGTTCCAATTAAAATATTTAGAAAAGAGTGCAGAGATTTTGCTGAAAAGTGGATAAAAACTCAAATGAATTCTTTTAAGCGCTTATTTGTTCTAGGAAATTGGAATGATCCCTATCTTACAATGAGTTTTAAAGCTGAAGCTACAATAATAAGGGAATTGGGAAAGTTTCTAATGAATGAAACTTTGTATAGAGGAGTAAAACCAGTAATGTGGTCACCTGTTGAGAAAACAGCTCTTGCTGAGGCTGAGGTTGAGTATCATGATATTACTTCTGACTCCATATTTGTTTGTTTTCCTGTTAAAAATACAAATTTAACTGATCTTCCAAATGTAAGTATGGTAATATGGACAACAACACCTTGGACTATACCTGCTAATAGGGCGATAGCTTATAATAGAAATACAGAATATGGCATATATAAAGTACTATCTTCAAATAATGAAAGTTTTAAGAACAAACATCTAATTATGGCTGTAGAGTTGGCAAACTCACTTTTTGAAAAATGTAGTATTACTAGATGGAAAAAGATCAAAAATTTCAAAGGAGATGCGCTTAAAGGATCTGTTTGTTTTCATCCCATGTATAAAAAAGGTTATAATATAGATATTCCATTGCTTAATGCAGATTTTGTTGGGATTAATCAAGGTTCAGGGTTAGTTCATATAGCTCCTTCGCATGGAGAAGATGATTTTTTACTTGGAAAGAAAAATGGTTTATCAATTGAAGAAATAGTTATAGATAATGGTACATATAAAAAAGGCTTGCCTTTATTTGAAGGGGTTCATGTATTTAAAGCAGATCCTTTAATTATAAATGAACTAGAAAAGGATAATATGCTACTAGGTATTCAAAAATACATCCACTCTTACCCTCATTCTTGGCGGTCAAAAAAGCCAGTTATATTTAGAGCTACACCGCAGTGGTTTATTAGTATGGATAAAAAAGGATTGAGAGATAAAGCACTAAAATCTATAGAAAATACTAAATGGTATCCTAAAACCTCAATCAATAGGATTAGAAGTATGGTTTCTGATAGGCCAGATTGGTGTGTATCTAGACAGAGAACTTGGGGTGTTCCGATCACTGTATTTATAAATAAAAAAACAGGAGAACCACTAAAAGATGAGAATGTTTTAAATAGAATTATAATGGCTGTTGAACTAAATGGATCTGATATATGGCTATCTGAAGATCCGTATAATTATCTTGGAAAAGATTATGATAAAAAAGAATATGATTATGTTACAGACATATTAGATGTTTGGTTTGATTCTGGGTCTACTCATAGTTTTGTATTAGAAAAAAATGAAACTCAGAGATGGCCTGCAGATTTGTATTTGGAAGGGACTGATCAGCATAGAGGTTGGTTTCAGTCATCTTTATTAGAATCTTGTGGAACTAGAGGATGCGCTCCTTATAAAGGAGTTTTAACACATGGTTTTGTATTAGATGGTGAAGGAAAAAAAATGTCTAAAAGTGCAGGAAATGTTGTATCGCCAGATACTGTATAAAAAACTCCGGAGCTGATATATTGCGATTGTGGGTAGCATTAGCAGATTACTCTGAAGATATGAGAATTGGTGATGATATACTATCTAGTTTGAATGATTATTACAGAAAAATTAGAAATACCTTTAGATTTATATTAGGAAATTTAAATGATTTTTCTAAAGATGAAATAATAAAATATGAAGAAATGGGAGAAATAGAAAAATGGGTTTTAAGTAGGTTAGTAGAAATAGAAAAAATAAGAAGAAGATCAATAGATACGTATTCTCTTAATGATTTTTATAAATTATTATTTGAATTTTGTTCAGTAGATCTATCAGCATTCTATTTTGATATAAGTAAAGACACATTATATTGTGATAATAAAGATAGCATAAAAAGGAAATCGGTTAGGAGTCTATTGTTTATTCTACATGATGTATTAACTTCTTGGTATGCCCCAGTTCTTTGCTACACTGCTGAAGAAGCTTGGAAAAGCTTCAATGTTTTAAATAATATAAACAGCGTTCATTTAAAGAGTAGCCCTAAGATAAAAATGACTTGGAAAAATGATGATTTGTTAACTAAGTGGAGGGTAATAAGAAAGATAAGAAGATTAGTAAATCTTACCATAGAGAATGCTAGAAAAGAAAAAAAAATTAGGTCTAGCTTAGAGGCTGAAGTTTCAGTTTTTATTAAAAATGTGGAAGAAAAACGTTTTATAACGTCTGTAAATATTAATGATATATGTATAGTTTCAGACTTTAAACTTATAGATAATTTCGATGCTAATAATAGAGAAAAATACTTATATCGACATAGCGATGCGGAAGAATCCGTTATAATATTGTTAAATAAGAGTATCAATCTAAAATGCATGCGTTGTTGGAAATACTTACCTGAGGTAAGTAGTAAAAAGAATGAAGGATTATGTAATAGATGCAAACAAGTAGTGACAAACATGTAGCTAGACCTTTTTTAATTCTTTTAATTGCTATCTTTATAGTAGTTAGTGATCAGGTATTAAAGCTAATTATTAGTAAAGAAGTGTTTTTGGGTGGGCATGAAAGTATAGAAATTTTTTCTTTTTTTAGCTTGGTATTTGTAAGAAATACAGGCATAAGCTTTGGATTATTTAATGATGGAGGGGAAATTCAGAGATGGCTAATGACTTCTTTTGCAGTATTGATAGGTTTGGTAATACTAGTATGGGCTATGTTGAGTAATAGAAAAGTTTTCAGGATGGCACTTGCACTTATTGCTGGAGGAGCATTTGGAAATGCTATAGATAGAATGTATTTTGGAGGTGTTATAGACTTTATGGACTTTTACATATATGATTTTCATTGGCCTGCGTTCAATTTAGCTGATAGTTCGATCTCTGTAGGAGTTATCTTATTGTTAATGGAAGGCTTTCTTGATAAAAGAGTTTAATATTATGATAAAAAAAATAATTAATTCCTCAATGTTAGTAATTTTTTTATTTTTGATTTCTTGTTCTAAAGATACAAAAAAAACCTTAGGATTTGGAAAGCAGACTATAGATGAATTTCAAACTATAAAAAAAGCTCCTCTTACCATGCCTAAAAA
>CAYRXL010000017.1:0-2616 GCA_964428295.1 uncultured Alphaproteobacteria bacterium | reverse complement strand
TATGCGGAGCAAGGAAATAGTTTAATATTTGGAGAAGAAACAAGAAGTTTAGATAAGAATATAAAAAATGATGGAGAAAAGATATTTTTAAAAGAATTAGGTGCACATAACTCAGATCCAGATATAAGAAGAAAACTTGCAAAATATAATACAAGAGAACTTTCTGAAGAATTTGTTGATAAAATGATGTTTTTAGCACCGAAAGTTGAAAAAACTGGAGATGCTATAGACCCATATGCTGAAAAGAAAAAGATCATTAGAAAAAAAGCTTATAAAATTAATAAAGAGATGAAGTAATACTTAGAAAACAGTTTTAAATAAAATGCTATGAAACAAGATTTAAGTTCATGGAAAACGATTAGTTCCAAAATAGAGAATGTAAAAGTTCTTGAAAAACTAGAAATAATAAAAAAAAGATTAATCGAAGAAAGACATACACGTACCATTCCATTTCTTACTAATATTGATAACGACGATGATTTGAAAATCATAGATCAGATTAAGGTTGCATTTATAAAGTTTAGCAAAATCATTGTAGTTGGTATTGGTGGATCTAGCCTCGGAGGGAGAGCACTAGTTAGTTTGACATCAAATGAAAGAGTCAGTTTTTTAGAGAATTTGGATTCAAACACTATTTTTAGTTTCATTAAAAATATAAACATTGATAAAACAGGGATACTAGTTATAAGTAAATCTGGTAAGACTACTGAAACAATATCCATAGCTTCCATTTTATTCTCTATGTTTTCTAAGCGTGTAAACGTTTCTGAACATGCATTTATAATGACAGAGAACAAGAAATCTGAGTTATATAAATTAGCTGACAGTTATAAAATAAGATTGTTATTTTATCCTGAAGGTATAGGAGGTAGGTTCTCTTGTTTGTCATCTATTGGGTTAATACCTGCAGCTCTTTCTGGTATTGACCCAGCAATTATAAAGAAGACGGCAAGAAAAAAATTAAATGAAATATTGAATGATGAAATTCTTTTGAATGAAAATAGTCCTTTTACTTCAGCATTTAACTATTCGTCTTTAATGTCTTTAAAAAAATATAATGTACTTGCTTTAATTTGCTACGGAGATAATTTAGCTGATTTTGGTTTATGGTTTAGGCAATTATGGGCAGAGTCTCTAGGTAAAAATCAATTAGGTATTCACCCGTTGTCTGGAATAGGTTCAATTGAACAACACAGTCAGCTACAGTTATGGCTTGATGGTCCAGATAATGTAATATTTACATTTGTTATCCCCAGAAGATCTTCATCAGATCTAAAAATACCAGAACTATCATCAATTCCAGAGTATTTACGTGGTAAGGAAGTTAATGAGGTTTTAGAAATTATGGCAAAATCAACTCTTCAAGTTCTGGTTAATAATGGAAAACCTGTTAGAATAATTAGTGTAGATAGAACGAGAAATGAAAATATTTCAGAACTCATGATATACTTCATGATAGAAATTATAATAATTGCTGAGCTGATGGAAATTAATGCTTATGATCAGCCAGCAGTAGAACTAGTAAAAATAAAAACAAAGCAAATACTAAGTGGCAGAAATGAAAAGAATTAAAAGATTATCCTCTAAGTTAGTAAATTTGATAGCTGCTGGAGAAGTGATTGAAAGACCTGCTTCTATAGTTAAGGAATTATTAGAAAATTCTATAGACTCCAGAGCAAAAAATGTAGAAATTTCCATAATGGATGGGGGTAAAAATTCTATAATAGTTAAAGATGACGGGGAAGGCATTGAAAAAGATGACCTGCAATTATCTCTTCAGAGACATGCAACTTCAAAATTAACACATGGTAATTTAATAAACATATCAACTTTAGGCTTTAGAGGAGAAGCACTACCATCTATTGCATCTATATCATCAATAAAAATAACTAGTAAAACAAAAAACATGAGAGAAGCTTATAGTATATATAAAAACTTTGGTAAAGATTATTGTTTGGAGCCATCCTCTGGTCAAAAAGGCACAACAGTAGAAATAACTAATATTTTTAAAGAAACCCCAGTAAGACTTAAATTTTTAAGAACTGTAAAATCAGAAAACCTAGCTATTATAAAAATTATAAGGAACTTAGCTCTTTCATCACCAGAGATTTCATTTGGTATTAATTTAAACAAAAAAAGAAAATTTCTTTGGCAAAGTAATACTAATAAAGAAAACTTAAATGAAAGAATTGTACAAATATTGGGCAATGATTTTATAAAAAATTCTGTTTTAATTGATCAAACAAAGAATTCAATCCAAGTTAAAGGTTACTCCAGTTTACCTACTTATAATATGGCAAATTGGAGTAACGTTTATCTTTTTGTGAATGGAAGAATAATCAAGGATAAATCTTTGTTGGGAGCTATAAAAGGTGCATACCGAGGACTAATTGCATCTAACAGGTTTCCTCAAGTTTTGCTTTTTATATCACTGCCCAATGAATTGGTTGATGTAAACGTTCATCCTTCTAAAACAGAAGTAAGGTTTAAGGATGCAATCCTTATAAGAAAACTAATAGTTAGCAGTATAAGAGATGCATTAACTAATACTGGTTTAAAGGCATCATCATTTATTTCAGATTCTATATTTAAATCAATTAAGGTTGTTCATAAATT
>CAYRXL010000016.1:18612-18925 GCA_964428295.1 uncultured Alphaproteobacteria bacterium | reverse complement strand
ATAAGGTGATGGAAGAAAATAATACTTTGATAGTGTGGGAGGCATGGAACCAATGGAAAGATATTATAGAAGGCAATGAAAATGAAGTGGACCCAAATGTTATGCTGAGAATGAATCAAGGGAAGGAGATGGAAGAGAAAGTAGTAGAAAAAATAAAAAAATCAATAATAACTAACACTTTAAAATTTAAAAACAATATGTCAGATGTAGAATGTGTAATTATGCCCAGCGATCCAATAGCACCCCCATCTCAGAAAGACTAATCAGATCCATACCTATAGAGGTAACAATGGAACTGGTGCTATCAATGTGA
>CAYRXL010000016.1:345-18602 GCA_964428295.1 uncultured Alphaproteobacteria bacterium | reverse complement strand
TGTGTAGCATAAGTATTCCTTTGAGCAACACAAGACCTACCTATAAAAGCGCAATGTTATGTTCCACATCCGGAAATGATTATAAAATTCTGAACATAGCAAGTTCTATACAAAAAAACTTATAATCAATTATGGTAAGCCCTTTCTGCATGGGTTGATTGGTCGAGTCCTTTTTCTTCATCATCAGAGGACACTCTGATTCCTATTGTATTTTTCAGAACTAATATTATTACAGTAGTAATTAAACCGCACCATATAATAACTGCAATACTCCCTACAAGTTGTATTTTTAATTGTTCTAGTACAGTTGTATCTGCTCCTACTAATCCTCCAAAAGTACTACGTCCTAAAGGGGCAACCAATAAAGTGCCTAAGAGTCCTCCAATTCCATGGACAGCAAATACATCAAGTGTGTCATCAATATTTAGTGCATTTTTGACGAACCCTACCATATAATAACAAATACTACCTGCTAAAACACCTAGTATAATTGCTCCAATTGGTCCTACAAAGCCTGATGCAGGGGTTATTGTTGCTAGCCCTGCTATACATCCAGTTGCAATACCAACAAGTGTAGGTTTTCCATGTTTTATCCACTCAATTACCATCCAAACTAGAGATGCAGTAGCTGCTGAAATATGTGTTACAGTCATTGCCATTCCAGCATTTGCATCGGCAGCCAAGGCACTACCTGCATTGAATCCAAACCATCCTACCCATAACATGCACGTGCCTATTAATGCTAAGGGTGGGCTGTGAGGAGGCTCAGAAGTCTTTGGAAAACCTTTTCGTGGGCCAAGAAAATATGCAAAAATTAGTGCAGCTACCCCACAATTTAAGTGGACTACCAGACCGCCAGCAAAATCTAGTATACCTTTTTCGGATAGCCATCCGCCACCCCAAACCCAATGGGTTATAGGGGCATAAACTAGAAGAAGCCATACACCAGAAAATATTAAAACAGATGACAGGTTTACTCTTTCTACCAAGGCTCCTACTATTAAGGCAGGCGTAATTATGGCAAAAGTCATTTGAAACATAAAAAATACGGTTTCAGGTAATCCCGATGAAACGGAATCTACGTTTGTACTTTTCAAAAAAGTGTTTGATAAGCTACCAAAATAACTTCCTCCTTCACTAAAAGCTATACTATATCCAGCGACAAACCATAAAATTGACATTAGACAGGCAATAGAAAAACATTGCATTAGCACTGATATGAGATTTTTAGATCTTACGAGACCTCCATAAAATAAAGCTAATCCTGGTAATGTCATAAGTAACACCAAAGCTGTTGATGTTAATATCCATGCTGTATTTCCTTCCATAATTAATACCTCCATTTATTTTTCATAAATATTACTAAAGATAGATGATTCAAATTGACATCTATCAAAAAGCTTCAGCTTAGAATGAGGTTATTTTATCAATGCGTTCCTTCGGTGTTTCCTACTTCCGTCCCTATGTTGAGGGATGAACGATCAACTCTAAACCGCGTTCCTTCAGCTTTCGCTTACTTCCGACCTTTTTTAATAAGGTTGAACGATTTTCAGGAACATTTAATTCCTAAATTATCTTTATACAAAAGTTTGTATATGTCAATATCCAAGACATCAAGTTTTTAATATTATTTCATAAAAATAATTAATGTTGATAAAATTGTATAATATAGTAATTTTGCTTTATAATTCTATGAATCTATAAATTAAATATTATGATTCCCATAAATAAAAATATAAAAAAATTAGAAGAGTATCCATTTAAGAGACTTAATCTGCTATTGGGAAATCTTAAATACAAAAATGATTCGTGTATAATTGATATGTCTATAGGTCAACCAAAACACAACCAGCCAGATATTATAAATAATATTTTAAAATCATCAAATAGATGGAATGCATATCCACCAACAGGAGGACTTGATGAATTAAAGAGATCGTATGTGTCTTGGCTTTTGAAAAGATATAGTATTTCGGAAAAATTAGTAGATTTTAAGAAAAATGTTTTACCTTTATCAGGAACTAGGGAAGGTTTGTTTTCTATTACGTTGGCCATTTCTCCTTCGATAGTGATTTTACCCAATCCATTTTATCAGGTATATCTTGGAGGATCCATATTTGCTAATGCTAAACCAATCATTATCAATACTTCAAAAAAACATGGATTTCTTCCTGAATTAAATAAAATAGAATCCTCTATTGTTTCTGATTCATCACTTATATACATGTGCTCTCCTTCCAATCCCCAAGGAGCTTCAGCAAGTATGGATTACTGGATAAAATTGATTGAAATAGTTAGAAAAAAGAACAGTATTTTATTGGTAGATGAGTGTTATTCTGAAATTTATACTAAAGAGGCACCTACAGGAGTATTAGAAGCATGTAGATATGCAGGAGATACAGTGGATAATGTTTTAGCTTTTCACTCGCTTTCTAAGAGATCAAATGCTGCTGGTCTTCGATCAGGATTTGTGGTAGGAGACGAGAGAATTATTGAAGCTTTTCTAAAAATGAGAAGTTATTCAGCTCCAACGATTCCTCTTCCTATCCAGCATGCGTCAATTGAACTGTGGAATGACGAAGAACATGTCAGAAAAAATAGAGACCTATACAGTATTAAGTTTGATTATGCTGAAGAAATTTTGTCCAAATTTGAAGGGTTCTATAGACCTGATGGAGGTTTTTATCTTTGGCTTAAAGTAGGAGATGGAGAAGAAACAGCAAAATTAATATGGAAAGAATATAGAATAAAAGTAATGCCTGGTAAATATCTGGCAATAGAAAATGAAAACATAAATCCAGGAAAAGAATATATCAGAGTAGCTTTGGTTGATGAGCTTAAGGAATGTAAGACTTCTTTAGACAAAATTGCAGAAATAATATTGTAGATAAAGATAATGAAAAATAATAAAAATAATTTAGAAATTTTGAAAAAGATAATTATTAAGCTTTTCTTCTCAATTCTAGCTTTGCTATTAGCCTCTATATTAGTAATATCTCTTTATTCTTATAACATGTTTGATCCTTCCCCATTCATGGTTACAGATTCTGAACCAGAGAATAAATTAGGTGTTTATGGAGCTTGGATTAGTTCTATATTGTTAAATCTTTTTGGACAACTTTCATGGTTAATAATAATAGCATTACTTAATATAGCTTGCTTAATTTTTTTATTAGAAATGAAAGAAGCAAGGCTTTTATTAAGAGTTTTTTTTCTTTGCGTTAGTTTGATTTTGTTATCTATTTCATTGACTTATTTTGGTATAAATACTGGTCTTGTCGGAAAAATAATTATTCTAAATTTAAATCCTATTTTGGATTCTTACAACAAATACTTCTCTTTGGGTTTATATTCATTTTTATTAACTATGGGGTGTATAAGTACATCCTGGGTTTGTGGGTACAAAAATGTCAACCTTTTACTAGTTTTAGCAAGGTTATTAAAATTAATTTTTCTTTTCTTTTGTTCTTTGCCTTTAAACTTAATTCAAAAGCTAAAAGTAAATAAAGGACAACCTAAAAATAAGATTTATGGGTCAAGTACGAAACAATTAAAGAAAGAGGTGTTAAAAGATAAAGAAAAATTATTCCAAAACGATTTGGAGTATGTTTTTCCTAGCATAAATTTATTGAATTTTACTAAGATCTCAAAAAAGAAGCAAAAAATTAAAGGTCTTGAAGAAACTTCCCGTTTATTAGAAAGGGTTCTTGATGATTTTGGAATAAAGGGAGATATTGTTCAATATCAGGAAGGACCAGTTGTGACTAGATTTGAATTCGAACCCGCACCTGGAACTAGGTCTTCCAGAGTAATAGCTTTATCTGATGATATTGCAAGATCTATGAGTGCTAGTTCAGCTAGAGTATCAGTAATATCTGGAAGAAATGCTATGGGAATTGAATTACCTAATAGTGACAGAGAAATGGTTAGCTTAAGAGATATCCTTACAGTAGAGAAGTTTAATTTGCCTGGAGAATTAAATTTAGCATTGGGTAAGGATATAGCTGGAGATTCTGTAATTGCTAACTTAAGCATTATGCCACACTTACTAATAGCAGGAACAACTGGATCAGGTAAGTCAGTAGCAGTTAATGCTATGATACTTTCTTTATTATATAACTTAACACCAGAACAATGTCGTTTTATTATGGTTGATCCTAAAATGTTAGAATTATCAGTTTACGAAGATATACCTCACTTATTACATCCTGTTGTAACTGATCCAAAGAAAGCAGTCTCTGCTTTGAGGTGGGCAGTTCGAGAGATGAATGAAAGATATAGACAAATGTCACTATTAGGAGTGAGAAACATAGAGAGTTATAATAATAAGATAGAAAAAAATGATTCCTTAGAAACGGTGACTAGAAAAATCCAGACAGGCTTTGATGATATTTCAGGGAGGCCTGTATATCAGGAACAAGAAATAAGTGTAAAAAAAATGCCATCAATTGTTATTGTAGTTGATGAGATGGCTGACTTAATGCTAACTGCAGGGAAAGAAATAGAAATGTCTATACAATCACTAGCTCAGAAGGCTAGAGCTGCAGGAATTCATTTAATTTTAGCTACTCAAAGACCCTCAGTGGATGTTATTACAGGTACTATAAAAGCTAATTTACCTTACCGAATAAGCTTTCAGGTAACTTCAAAAATAGATTCAAGAACTATATTAGGAGAACAAGGGGCTGAACAACTTTTAGGGAAAGGTGATATGCTATATATGATGGGAGGAGGATATACAGAAAGAATTCATGGTCCTCTTGTAAGTGATGAGGAGGTTATGAAAGTTGCGAATCATTTGAGAAAACAAGGATCTCCAGAATATTTGCTAAATATAACTGAAGAGAATGATTTAAATGATGATACAGAAACAACTGGAGCAGAAAACGATGAGCTCTTTGAAAAAGCTTTAGAATTAATTATTAGGGAACAAAAAGTTTCTACTAGCTTTTTACAAAGACATCTTGCTATTGGTTATAATAGAGCAGCACGAATAGTAGATGCTATGGAAAATAAAGGGATGATATCTGCTTCTAACGCAATAGGTAGAAGAGAGGTTTTAATTACTAAATAATGATACATAACCAACTTTCATGTGTAACCAAAACTAGAAAACTAATTTTTTTTGTTTTATTACTTTTTTCTACATCTCTATTTGCCACGGACATAATAAAACAAGAAAATAACTTATCTTTTCAGATGATCAACTATCTTGAGAATTTGGCCCCAGCAATTATTTTCTTTGAACAATCGAGTAAAGAAGGAAAAAAAACAGAGGGATGGATGATTTTAGGTGGTTCTGGACGAGCCAGAGTTGAATTTGCACCTCCTAAAAATGAAATAATAGTTGCGGATGGTAGATGGTTTGTGTTTCATGATCCTGTTTCATACCAAACTACTTATTTGCCATTAAAAACAGGACCTCTAAAAAGCCTCCTAGATCCTAAAGATTTCTTTCTGAATAATAAATCAAATTTAGACTTTATTTTGGATGAAAAAGACATTTATCTGCTGATAAAATTTGTAGATGAAGAAGGTAATTCTATACCTTCTAGTTTAAAATTACATTTCAATAAAACACCTCTATTCCTTAAAGGGTGGACTATAATTGATACACAGAGAATATCTACAAAGATTAAAATTAATAAAGTGGTTAAGGAACAAAAACTATTGACGAATTATGGAAGTAAAATGTTTCAATTAACTGAAGAAATGAGAAATACAGGGGATGTTTATAGAGGTCCTTGGACAAGAAAACTAATATTACCTCCGGCAACAGGTAGGGGTGTAAGATAATAGTTATAGTTATTCAATTGGCATTTATTATTGATTATATGAAGATAGAAATGTTTAATGGCGTTTACGTATTTTGAAAACTTTTTTCAAATCTTACAAATTAATTTTAAGCATATAACCATTAAAAGTTTTAATAAAAGTAGGGGTATTGTTTGAAGATCTTAATTTTTTTCTTATTCTAGAAATATGAGTTTCAAGAGCTTTAGTATCAATTTCTTTAAGCTTAATATGTTTATTGTAGCCAAAAGCTTCTGATAGGAGAGTGTCTTTTCTTACAGGTCTTTCATTTGACTTGATTAGTATGCTAATTATTGAAGATTCTTTTTCGGTAAGTCTAATGCTTTCATTGTTAGGACCCAATAAAAGTGTTTTATTTTTGTTTAATCTCCAAGATTTTTTATTAATTAAAATTTCTTTTAGAATATTATTAATTAAATTTGCCAAATATACAATTTTAAGAGGTTTGATTACGAATTGTTTGTATTTTATATTTTTATATTTTTCAGGGTTAAATTCTTTATCTAATATTATAAGAGATACATGCTGAGTTATATTTGAGTTTTTAATTTCAGTTATAAACTTTTTATTTGTTTCATCTAAAATTAAAATTGCATTTGTAAGGGGTTGAATGTCTGAGACAGTGTTTATTTTTTTAATGCTTATTTTTGTGTCTAGTATATAATTTTTTAAAGATACATAAATATTATCATTATTGGTTTTAATAAATATAATTTTTTCTTTATTGTTTTTCAATTTTCTCACCAAAAATAGCTTTCCCTATTCTAACAATAGTAGAACCATATTCTATGGCTTTTTCAAAATCCTGGCTCATCCCCATGCTTATATTTAATAAATTGTTATTATTGCAAAATGTTTTCAATAGAATAAAGAATTGAGAGGGATTTTTATTTATTGGTGCTATACCCATTGCTCCTTTTATGTCCAAATTATATTTTTCCTTAGACATTTTCAAAAATGAAATAGCATCTTGTGGTTTTATTCCTCTTTTTTGAGTTTCTTCCCCTATATTAATTTGCATAAGTAGCTCTGGAAGAGGTTTGTTTATATTTAATCTATAATTTGCGATTTTTTTTAAAATATTTTCTTCATCAATGCTGTGTATCACATTAAACATGTCTAAAATTTTATTTGTTTTTCTTGATTGTATAGAGCCAATAAAATGAAGATCTATATTGCTGTACTTGCTCTTTATTTGTGGCCATTTTTGTTGCGTGTCTTGTAATCTATTTTCTCCAAAACTGTAGTGATTATATTCTATATATGAGCATATGGTTTGCATGTTTTGAGTTTTAGAGACTATAACTAATTTTATTTCGGATGGGTTTCTATTAATTCTAGCACACGTGTTTTTAATACGTTGCTTGATAATTTCTAAATTTATCTTAGATTCTATTTGGAGGTCTTGTTTTTTCATTAGATATTCAAGCATATTGATGAAAATAAGTTATACTAAAAATATTATGTTATCAGATGCCTTTAACCAAATCCAGAGGTCTATCGTTCTTAGAAACCTTAACACTTCTAGCAAACAATTACCTGCTTTGTGGTTATTTACTGATGAGAAGCGTATACCTGATTTAGAAAACCTCTTATATATTATTCCTAAAAATTTGAAAGTAGGAGTAGTGTTTAGATATTATAATCATCAAAGTAGATATAAATACTCTAAAAGGATTTTACGTGTATGTAAGCAAAAAAAATTTTTATTATTAATAGGGTCAGATTTAGGGCTTTGTAATAGTATTGGAGCAGATGGTGTGCACTTTCCTCGATGGGAAAAGAAATATAAAAAATATCCAGGGAAAATAATTAGTTGTTCTTTTCATAAGCTAGGAGATATAAGAAGATGTAAAAATATAGATGCTGATATAATTTTTATTTCACCGGTTTTTAAAACTGCTAGCTATATTACAAAAAATCCACTAGGAATAATAAGATCTTCATTGATGTTAAACTATTTAAGTACTAATTGTGCTGCCTTGGGAGGGATAAACTTAAAGAACATTAAAAGATTTTCCGGGACTAATTTTTCTGCTATAGGCGCTATTGATCTTTTTTGTTCTTAAATCATATTTGTATGAAAGCAACTAAGAATATAATATTAGAAGTAAAAAATGCTTCTCTTTCATTTGGAGGTATAAGGGCTTTATCTGAGGTTTCTTTTTCAGTTAATCAAGGAGATATTTATTCAATCATAGGACCTAATGGTGCAGGAAAAACATCTATGTTAAATGTTATTTCTGGACGATATAAAACATCTATAGGAAATATTTTCTATGATGGATGTGATATTTCTAATACGCATCCGAATTCTAGAGCTGGTTTAGGAATAGGAAGAACTTTTCAGAATCTTGCTCTTTTTAACAATATAAGCGTTTTAGATAACATTTTGATAGGTAGACATCACTTAATGAAGTCTGGTTTCATTAAGGGGTCTATCTATTGGTGCTTTGGAGCAAAAGAAGAAGAACTAAAACATAGAGAAGAAGTAGAAAAAATAATAGATTTTATGGAAATTAATAACATTAGAAAATCTATAGCTGGAACTTTATCCTATGGTCTAAGAAAGAGAGTTGAATTAGCTAGAGCTATAGCCATTGGTCCGAAAGTTCTGTTATTAGATGAACCAATGGCAGGTATGAACCAAGAAGAAAAAGAAGACATGGCCAGATATGTTTTAGATCTTAATAAGGAGTGGGGAATTACTATAATTATGATTGAACACGATATGAGTGTAGTGATGGATATTTCTGAGAAAGTAATGGTTCTAGATTTTGGAAAGAAAATAGCGGAAGGAATACCTTCATACATTGTGAAAAATTCTAGAGTTCAGAAGGCATATTTGGGAGAGATGGATTGATAAATACTTTCTATACAATACCTCATGTCCTAAAATATAACTCAGAAAACTTTAGCAACGAAGTAGCACTAAGGGAAAAAGACTTTGGTATTTGGAAAACTCAAACTTGGGGAGATTGTTACAAAGAAGTGAAGCTTTTAGCGCTTGCACTTTCTAAGAAAGGAGTCAAGAAAAATAATATAGTTGGTTTATTAGGAAGTAACAGACCCAGGTGGGTTCTAGGTGAGATAGCATCACAATCTCTTGGTGCAATAGCAATGGGTATTTATTCAGATGCTCTTGAAAATGAAATTAAATATTTAATTAATTATTCATTTTGTGAGGTAATATTTGTGGAAGATGAAGAGCAGGCCGATAAAATAATTTCCCTTGGAAAATCAATTTCTTCAATCAAACTAATAATATATGATGATGAAAGAGGCATGAACAAATACAGGGATAAAAGACTCATATCTTATAATGATCTAGTCTTACTAGGTAAAAATGTTAACATTAAATATCCTAAAAAGTTCGATTCTATATTAGATAGTTTACTACCTGAAGATATAGGTTTGCTTTGTCCTACTTCTGGGACTACCTCTAATCCTAAATTGGCAAAGATAAGTCATCTGGCAATATTAAAACATGCTGAAAGATATCTGGAAGTTGATCCAAAAAACAACGACGATGAATATGTATCAGTTTTACCATTGCCTTGGATAATGGAACAGATGTACGCAGTTGCTAAATGGCTAATAAGTCGAATGAAGATCAACTTTGTTGAGGAACAAGAAACAATGATGAGTGATTTAAGAGAAATAGGACCATCTTTTATATTACTAGCACCTCGGGTGTGGGAACAGATAGCTGCGGATGTTAGGGCAAAAATTATGGAATCTTCATTTATAAAGAGAAACTTATATAATTTGTTTATTAAATTAGCAGCAAATAAAATAAATCAAAGATGGAGACTAATTTTATCTGAATATTTTCTTTTTTATTGGCTAAGAGATAGATTGGGATTTTCAAATTTGAAGTCAGCTGCAACTGGAGGAGCTGCTTTAGGACCAGATACATTTAAGTTTTTTATTTTAATGGGGATTCCTCTTAGACAATTATATGGTCAGACAGAATTATTAGGTGCCTACACTATACATAAGAAAAATGATGTTAACTTTAATAGTGTGGGATTACCTTTTAAGGACGTTGAAATTAATATAGATAATCCCGATCAGGATGGAGTAGGGGAAATATTGGTTAATAACAAAAACATGATGAGTGGTTATTTGAAAGAAAAAACTTCAAAATTAACTAGCAGAAAAAAAAACTGGTTTAAAACAGGAGATGCAGGCTATATAGATTCTAGAGGCCACTTGATTGTTATAGATAGATTGGCAGATTTATCTTTTACTGCTTCTAAAATTCGTTTTTCTCCCCAATATATTGAAAACAAATTAAAATTTTCAACTTATATAGCTGAAGCTGCATTAATTGGAACAGGAAAAAAATATATTTCAGCCATCATTTGCATAAGGTATTCTGTTGTATCAAGATGGGCAGAAAGAAAAAAACTGTCATTTACAACTTACTCTGATTTATCAGGTAGGAAAGAAGTAGAGCTCCTAGTTAAAAATGAAACAGAAAAGGTCAATCAAAGCTTACCTAAAAAACAAAGAATAAAAAAGTTTGTTTTATTATATAAAGAGTTTGACGCTGATGATGGTGAGCTTACACGAACTAGAAAGCTGAGGAGGAGAGTAATAGCTAAAAGGTATAAAAAAATAATTAGTGCTATTTATAATGATAATGATGGAGTTAATATAGATACTAGAATAGTTCTTCAAGATGGCTCTTATCAAAGAATTAAAACTAACCTTAATATAGTTGATGTATTTTAATAATCAGGAGAAAAATGGACTTTCTAATTAAATTATTAATTAACGGTTTTATAATTGGGCTTCTATATGGCGTAGTTGCAATGTCGTTTGTTCTTATATATAAAGCAAGTAAAGTTGTTAACTTTGCCCAAGGCGAGTTTCTTTTGATTGGAGCTTGGGCATGTTGGTGGCTTTTAGCAGAATTTCAATTGCCTTTTTATATTTCTTTTTTGTTCACTTTAGTTTTTATGTTTATTTTTGGGGTTTTAATACAATTAGTTGTCTTAAGGCCATTAATTGGTGAACCTATAATTTCTATCATAATGGTTACAATTGGACTTTCAATATTTTTTCAAGCATTAATGAAATGGATGTTTGGAGTTTTTGCGCAGCCATTTCCTGAGATTTTTGCTCAGAATAGCATAGATATTTTTGGATTAAGTGTTCAGACAGTTTACATTGTTAGTGGATTTGTAAGTTTATTTATTATGCTTGTTTTTGCTTTGTTTTTTAAACAATCCAAAACTGGGTTGGCTATGAGAGCTACAGCTTATGATCAACAAGCAGCGCAATCAATGGGAGTATCTATAAAGCATGTATTTTCAGCAGCTTGGGGTATATCATCATTGGTTTCAGCTGTTGCTGGTGTTGTTTTTGGGATAGTAAATGGAGTTTCTTCAGGTGTTTCAATAATAGGTATAAAAGTCTTTCCCGCAGTAATATTAGGAGGACTTGATTCTGTATTAGGTGCTGTTCTTGGTGGAATAGTAATAGGATTGATAGAGAATTTTGCCCAATATTTAGATGTAGAAATTTTTAACGTAGGTAATCTTTATAATATTGCTCCATTTTACGTATTAATAATTATACTTATGATAAAACCATACGGATTTTTTGGCACAGAAGACATTGAAAGGGTATAAAATGAAATGAATCATGGTTTTCTGAGAAAATGTGGTGATTTTAGAACTTCGTATTCTAAAGATATGAGAGTTTTTGAAGAGAAAAGTAGTTTCTTTTTGCTGCTTATAGGTATCTTTATTCTAATAATATCTCCATTGGTTTTTGATTCTTATATTTTGTTTTTACTCATAAATATTGGCTTTTATGGGATAGCTGCTTTGGGTATAAATGTATTAGTAGGTTTTACAGGTCAGATTTCGGTAGGACATGCCGCTTTTTTTGGTTTAGGAGCTTTTTCATCTGTATGGTTAAACAATAACTTTGAGTTTATTCCTGTGTGGTTATCAATTCCTATGGCAGGGATTATAACTGCTATAGTCGGTCTTGTTTTTGGAATTCCTGCTGCAAGACTAAAAGGTTTATATTTGGCTATAGCTACTCTAGCAGCTCAATTTATTATACAAGATTTTTTTTCAAGAGCTGAATGGTTTACTGGAGGAGTAGATGGAGCCCTAGCAAAACCTTTAGTACTGTTTGATATCGTTTTCGATACTGATGCTAAATATTTTTATATAGTATTATTCTGGGTGATTGTCTGTTACTTGATGGTAACCAATTTAATGAGAACTAAAGAAGGAAGGGCTTTTCTTGCTGTTAGAGATCATTATCTTTCCGCAGAAATGATGGGAATTAATTTAACTAAATACAGAATTTTGTCATTTGGGATTTCATCATTTTTTGCCGGAATTGGAGGTGCCCTTTATGGACATTATTTAGGTTTTGTATCAATTGAAGAGTTTAATATTCAACTTTCAATAACATTTCTTGCCATGATAATTATAGGAGGCTTAGGTTCCATCCGTGGTTCATTGATGGGAGCTGCGTTTATGGTTTTACTTCCTGAAATTATAGATTGGTTTTCAAGGATTGTTGCTGGATCAAGTTTAGATACTTTGTTATCATTGTCTTCGGCACTTCCATTTCTAAAAGAAATGTCGATAGGCTTGGTTATAATATTATTTCTTATATTTGAACCAAATGGTATAGCCTATAGATGGGGGCAAATTAGATCATGGTTTAAGTTATATCCTTTTTCATACTGATTTATACATTTAAATGTTTGGGGGAAGAGAATGATTAATTGTAAAATGAGATACATATACTTAGTATTAGTATTTACGCTTTCTATAAATGCTAATGCTAAAGATCTTTCTATAGGTCACTTAGTAGACTTTACTGGTGCAACTTCTAGTGTAGGTAAGCCTTTTGGTCAAGGTGTTGCTGATGCAATAAGATGGATAAATAGTAACGGAGGAATAGGAGGAAACCAAATTAAATCTGATATGGTCGATTATAGTTATAAAGCACCAAGAGCTGTTTCAACATATAAGAGATGGAAATCTAGACTAAAGGTCATTGCTGTTCAAGGATGGGGAACTGCTGATACAGAAGCTTTAGTTGAAACTGTTGCTCGTGATAAAGTACCTTATTTCTCCGCATCTTATGCTGGTCAATTAACTGATCCTAAAGGTCAGGGACCTCGTTCTTCTAAAGCAGCTCCATATAATTTTTTCTATGGACCATCTTATTCTGATGCTTGTAGAGCTCTGGTGCAATGGGCCTCAGAAGATTGGGCTAAAAAGGGTAAAAGTGAAAAACCAAAATACGTTCACATGGGTGACAATCATCCGTACCCTAATGCCCCTAAAGCAGCATGTCAAGAATATGCAGAAGAATTAAATTTTGAAGTTTTGCCTGTAATAAATTATACACTTGCTCCAGGTGATTTTACTGCTCAATGTCTTACTCTAAAGCAACTACAAGCGGACTATGCTTTTTTAGCAAATTCATCAGGATCTACAATTTCACTTTTAAAAGCTTGTAGCATTGTGGGTGTTAACACACAATTTATGACAAATGTTTGGGGCATAGATGAGCCTGTTATTAAGGCAACTGGAATAGCAGCTAATGGGACTGTTTTTGCATTACGTACAGGTATGGTATGGGGGGATGAAGTAGAGGGTATGAAGACCTTAAAAAGTATCTCTGTGATGTCAGGATCAGAAGATACTTATAGGCCCGTTCACTATATAGCTGCTATTTGTTCCGTTTTTTATATGAAGGAGGCAATGGAGATAGCTTTGTCTAATGGAGAGATCACTGGAGAATCTTTAAAACAAGCCATGTATAAAAGAAAAAATTGGGTTCCAAAGGGATTAGAAGGAGTTTGCTTGCCTTCGACTTGGAGTGAGGATGACCATCGTGGGCTTATGATGGTTCCAATATACAGAGTTAAAGTAAATGGTTCTACAGAAAAAATGAAAGTGAAAGAACTTATGGAAACCAAAACTATTGAGTTGATTAAAGAAAAAAATATTAATCTTCCAAGAAGATCAGAATGGAGAGGTTATTAAATTTTGGGTTAGTTTAATTTTTGAATATAGGTTTACTAATGCTCTCTATAAATAATATAGAAGTTGTTTATGATGAAGTCGTATTGGTTATTAAAGGGTTGAGTCTGGAGGTTCACAAGGGTGAAATAGTATCGTTACTAGGAGCTAATGGGGCAGGAAAATCAACTACCTTAAAATCTATATCTGGCCTTCTTAAGTCAGAAGAAGGTAAAATTACAAGAGGAAATATTACATATAAGTCAACTGATATAACCAAAATGGATGCATCTGAAATAGTTGAAAGAGGTATCTTTCAGGTAATGGAGGGTAGAAGATGTATAGCTGACATGACTGTAGAGGAAAATCTTAAATTGGGTGCTCATACTAGAAAGGATAGAATAAATATTAGTAAAGATATAAATAAGGTTATGGACTACTTTCCGAGGCTTAGAGAAAGAACTGGATTATCTGGTTATTTGTCAGGTGGAGAACAGCAGATGCTTGCTATAGGAAGAGCACTAATGGCTAAGCCAGATATAATATTAATGGATGAGCCATCCATGGGATTATCACCTATGCTAGTAAATGAAGTTTTTAATATTATTAAAAGGCTAAATAAAGATTTGGGCATAACTATACTTTTAGTAGAACAAAATGCACGTTTAGCACTTTCACTTTCCTCTAGATCTTATATTATGGAAGATGGTAAAATAGTAATGGAAGGTTTGTCAAAAGATTTAATAAAAAATGAAGACGTAAAAGAATTTTATCTTGGAGGGGCAACTGATAAGAGGAAGTCTTTTAAGAATTTAAAATCTTATAAACGCAGAAAACGCTGGTTATAATTGGAAATAATAATGAGTATATATTTTGATGATTTAGAAACTAGAGACCCAGAAGAGAGAGAAAATAGTCAATTTTCTCATCTTCAAAAGAGCTTGGTAAATATAGTTAAAAATTCTAAGGGTTGGAAAAAAATTATAGGAGATGTTGATTTGAGTCTTATAAAAAACAGAGAAACTTTACAAAATATTCCAGTTACTAGAAAATCAGAACTAACAAGTATACAAAAAAATGATCCTCCATTTGGAGGATTGACAACTAAGAGCCAAAATGATTTTCCATATATTTTTGCATCACCAGGGCCAATTTATGAGCCTGCAGATAAAGGAGATTTTTGGGGAATGGTTAGAGGACTTCATGCTGCGGGGTTTCGAAGTGGTGATCTAGTATATAATACTTTCTCTTATCATTTAGGACCTGCAGGTATTATGATGGCTAACTCAGCAGAAAGCATAGGTTGTTGTGTTGTAGCTGGGGGAATAGGTAATACGGAAATACAACTACAAACTATGGTTGATTTAAAACCAAAGCGTTATTTAGGGACTCCTTCGTTTCTAAAGATTTTGTTAGAAAGTGCTTATAATAAAAGTTTGGATATCAGTTCTCTTAAAACAGCTTTAGTGGGAGCAGAAGCATTACCGCCAAGTCTCAGATCTGATATAGAGAGTAAAGGTATAGAAGTTTTACAAATGTATGGAACAGCTGAAGCAGGTTGTATATCTTATGAAACTAAAGATACTTATAATAAATTAATTCCAGGAAAGATAGTAGAAGAGAGTATTATTTTGGAAATTGTTAGACCAGGAACATCAGAGGTAGTTAAAAAAGGAGAAGTGGGTGAGATTGTAATAACAAAAATTAACTCCTCTTATCCTATGATAAGATTTGGAACGGGTGATATGACATCGATAATTGATGAACTTAGTCCTTGTGGAAGGACAGGACCAAGAATTAAGGGATGGTTGGGTAGAGCTGATCAGTCAACAAAAGTGAGAGGCTTATTTGTTACGCCAAAACAAATAGATGATATAGTAAAATCTAGTAATTATATTTATAAGGCTCGATTAGTAATTAAAAGTGATAACAATGTGGATGAAATGGTTTTTAGATGTGAAATAAAAGAGTACTTTGAAGGTATAGAAGATCAAATTCTAAAAACAGCTAAAAATATACTAAAGTTAAGGCTAACTATTAAAATAGAAGATAAAAATTCTTTGCCAAATGATGGAAAAGTGATAGATGACTTAAGATCCTACGAATAATAAAACAATCAAAATTAACAATTATGTAATGCAGTATGAGCAAAAATAAACCTTTGTTAAGAGCAAACTCTCTTGGTTGCATAAGAGGTGGATTTCTTTTGTTCACTAATATATCGTTTAAAATATTTCCAGGAGAGACCTTAGTAGTTAAGGGTTCAAATGGAAGTGGTAAAACTAGCTTGTTGCTTTCCCTGATGAACTTGTTGCCTCATAATGGTGAGATCCATTGGTCAAAAGATATAAAAAGTTTTGGATTTATTAGTCATGATGAAACAGTAAAAGATTATGAAACAGTTTTTGATTATTTAAATTTTTGGTCTAATTTTTACTCATTTCAAGGAAGTGTTAATTCTTTGGGCAAAGAGTTTAGATTGATTTCATATTTTGATACACTAGTTGGACATCTATCTTTAGGTCAAAGAAAAAGACTTGGAATATGTAGGCTGGTTATGAGTAAAACTAAAGCTTGGTTATTGGATGAACCTCAATCATCGCTCGACAAATATAACAAAGAGCTTTTGATCAATAATTTGGACAAACATACTAAGAATGGTGGTATAACTATTACAACAAGTCATGAAGAAGTAATTGTTTCTAATGCTAAATTAGTGGATTTAAATGATAGATAAGAAATTCTACTTAATCTTTGAGAGAGAAATTAAAAGTTTTTTTAATGGCCCTACAACTCTATGGTTTTCTTTAGCATTCTTTTTATTATGTATTTTATTATTTCCTTTAGGAATTGGAACTAATGAAAAAATTTTATCTGATGTTTCTGCTGGTATAATATGGGTTTCTGCTTTATTCTCTAACTTGCTTTCATTGGATAGACTCTATAAGGAAGATTATGAAGACGGAACTCTTCATCTTTATTATGTAAGCAATATGTCCATCATATCTATGGTGTTAGCTAAATGTTTAAGCCATTGGATTTTAACTGGTATTCCTATAGTGATTTTATCTCCGATTATAGCTAAATTTATTTATATGGATGAAAATTCTGCAAATATACTGTTTTATTCTTTAATATTAGGGACTCCATTACTTACATTAATAGGATCTCCCTTGTCTGCCTTGACTTTGGGTTTGACAGTTAGAGGTCCTATATTGGCTTTCATAAGTTTACCCTTTATGATTCCTGTCTTAATATTTGGAGTTTCAGCTGTCAATGCATCAGTCAATAACATAGATGCATTTTCGGAGTTATACTTCTTGGCAGGTATGATATCTATAGGGGTATTTTTGTCACCCTTGGTTACTAAATATGCACTAAGAGTTTCTATGGAGTAAGTATGGTTAGAAGTATTCATTTTTTGGCTAATCCCTCTAGATTTATGAAGTTAACGAATCCAGTCATCCCCATTGTTGGTTTCATATCTTTTATATTTATTTTACTAGGTCTTTGGTTTGGCTTGTTTAATTCTCCACCTGACTATCAACAAGGAGATACAGTCAGAATTATGTATATTCACGTGCCGTCAGCTTGGATTGGTTTATTAAGTTATTCATTAATATCCTTTATGAGTATTTTATATATAATTTGGAAATTTCCACTTTCTATACTTATAGCGATAGAATGCACTTTTATTGGACTTGTTTTTACTTTAATTGCTCTAATAACTGGCTCTATTTGGGGAAATCCTACATGGGGAACTTGGTGGATATGGGATGCTAGGTTGACATCCTTTTTAATTTTAGTTTTTATTTATTTGGGTCTTATTGTTTTATCTAAATCCTTTAAAGGAAGCATTAGAGGCGAGAAGGCTTTCGCTATTTTAGCTATTATAGGTGCCTTTAATCTCCCTGTAATAAAATTTTCTGTAGAGTGGTGGAATACTTTACATCAACCTGCTAGCGTTTTTAGAGCTGATGGTACTACGATTAGTGAAGAAATTCTATTACCATTGATACTAATGTCTATAGGATTTTTAGCTCTTTTTTTGGTTTTAGTTTTAATAAGTACAAAAACAGAAATTCTAAATAGAAAACTTTTTCATTTAAGAAATAAATTAAAAAATGAAAAACTGTAGCTATTTATAACTAAGAAAGGAATCAAAATGGAAGAAATGGTTAATGTTTTTAATATGGGAAGACATGCAAATTATGTCTGGTCATCTTACTTTGTAGCTTCTATTTTGCTTGGTTATTTATTATTTAGGGTTTTGTACAAGCTTAAAAAAATTAAAAAAAAAATTAAATTAGCTGAAAAATTGCTGGATCAATAAAGTTAAACAAATGAAACCAAAAACAAAAAGATTATATGTTCTTATTTTAGGGCTCTGTGCTTTTGGGATTGGTTTTTTCTTTATTTTAAAAGCAATAG
>CAYRXL010000016.1:0-335 GCA_964428295.1 uncultured Alphaproteobacteria bacterium | reverse complement strand
CAAGATGTTCCTGATAAAAAGATTCGCTTAGGAGGAATGGTAGTAAAAAATAGTATTAAATATATAGATGATGAACTAAGGATCAGATTTACTATTACCGATTATAAGAACAGTATAAATGTATATTTTAAAGGGATACCTCCAGACTTATTTAGAGAAGGACAAGGTATTATAGCGGAAGGTAAGTATCAAAAAAACAAGGATTTTGTTGCGGATAGAATTTTGGCTAAGCATGATGAAAATTACATGCCTCTAGAAGTAAAGGAATCTTTAAAATTTGAGAATGAATCTAGAAAAAAATGATTTATGAATTAGGACACATATCATTAACTACT
>CAYRXL010000015.1:266-18984 GCA_964428295.1 uncultured Alphaproteobacteria bacterium | reverse complement strand
AATATATTAAAAAATTAAATTTTGAAAACTATCATAGACTTTATGAAATCTTCGAATTTGAAGACAGGCAAGTCAAATATATTATTAATGGGCAAAGACTTTATGAATTTTTTGAATATGATTGGCGTTTGCCAATGTGGGATTCACTTTATTTAAATTTTTGGGAAACTGTCCCTTTAGAATTAAAAATAAATCAAAAATTATATAAAGATACCATTATAAAAACTAATTGGGCAAATGTATGGAAAGATATCCCTATAAATCCAAAAAATAATTTTCCTTTATGGATTCAAACTCTTAGATATTTTTGTATGATGTTCTTTTCGCCTTTTGAAAGAAAACATTGGCATAGGTTTGAAAAACAATATTTGGATTATTTTATGACGCAGCTATGTGGCTATGCGCAGTGGAATTACTTGGAAGTTATTTTTGATAAAAGAATGTTTAGAAATTCACTAAGTTGGCAGATAGAAAAATATTTAAATAGAAAAAATGTTACGTGGAATGGTAAAAAGTTACCTTAAAAAGAGTCTGTACTACTTAAACATCCAACATTCAAATTATAATTTTTTAAATTTTAGTTTTTTTAAACTTAAAATAATTTCTTATTTACAAACTAGTTCTTTTCTCAAACCTAGAAAATGAGAATGAATACCTTTTAAATAAAATCAATATTTATAAAAATATCTTTCATCTTTTACTAAGATGTTAATTTTAATTCATGTTGATTCTTCAATTAGTAATTATATTTTTTAGAATATTCTTTAAGTGCCTAAACATATACGACTTGTCTACCAGTATAGAAAGAAGATTGTAAAAATAATTATTTTTAAATCTTGTTTTATCATAATCTTGAGGATCTACTAAGAAAGATGAGTTCAGACCTAGAACTTTCAATTGCTTACTATCTAATATATTTAAATCTGTAATATTTGTTAAATGAGGAGTTACTACTACCGATCCAAAAGTTTTATCCCTATAATAATCTAACAACAATACCGATCTATCTTTCTTTGATGGCTGATCTGGTCCATGAAAACCCCTATCATCAAAAAGGATCAAGTCACCTTTTTTACCCATACACTTCACAATATTTTTTAGTATTATTTTTTTTAATTTCAACGGATAATCTTTAAAATGTTGACCATAAGATGACTCTAACTTATGAGACCCAAGAGAATACTTAAAAGACCCTTCTCTGGTATCGTGCATGTAATACATGGCACCAACACCCAATGGAACCGTAAGATCAGAAATACTAACTTCAAAATCCATTTTCTTAGTTTTTTTCCAACCTAAAGAAAAATCACTATGTAGGGGAAAATACACATAACTCGTTGATTTATGCCAAACAGCATTGGCCTCTGCTAATGTACATTCACTTTTCATATAGCCTTCTATTATAGATATTATTTTTTTTTCCAATGCAATTCTTAGTGATGGTTTTCCCAATAGAAATGCAGGCACTACTGCTTTAGGGTGTGAATTTCTATAATACCCCACCACCCCAGAAATTGATGGTTTGTTAAAATAAACTTTCCAATTAGCATTTAATTGATCAAAAAGTTTATCTTCAAAAAGACCTCTTAAAATGACAACTCCATCTTTTTCCAAACTCTGTATGCTAAATTCCACCAAGTTTTTTTCACTTGCTAAAATAATATTGACTTTACCACTCATATATACCACGTAACTATTGAGTGAAGGAAGACCTCCACTTATTTTTAAAGTCCTTTCTAACAAAAACACGGTCTACTGTTTTTATGACATCATAATTCGGATAGTGACCATGCTCATCAACCAATTGATAGCCATTATTATGTATTAAATTGGTAATATTATTTATTCTCTCCTGTCCAATAATTTTTACGCACCAGGATCTTACTATCCTATTTTTTGAAATAATATTTTCAACCACTCAAATCTCTAGCTACATTTAAATTCACAAGACCCTTGGCTTTATTAATTGCTCTTTCCAGTTCTTTGTATCTTATATTTTTATAGCTCTTATTATCATATGAAGATATTAATGCCATTCTTTTTTTTAAAATAGTTTTCTTTTCTTTTATCCATGGGGTTGTTTTAAAATCAATAAGGACTATAGGAATTGGACAATTGATAGCGTATCCTAAAGTAGTAGTTGAAACACTAGTAAAAATTAACACATTTGCCTCTTTCCAAGAATATTCAAATCTACTATCTAAATTTATGTCTACTTCCGATTGCATAACTTTTCCTATTTCAAAAATTCTATCAGGGTGAGTCTTATAAATTGTTCCATATTCTGAACGCTTGAGTAAACCGAGAATATGAAGTTCTAATTTTAATTTATAGTGAAAAAAACAGAATGCATCATCCACATAACGCCGAGTATTCATAGGATATCCAATCAACATTATATTCTCTTTCTTCTTTTTCTTTAAAGATTTAAATTTACGTAAATTTTCATAAAATTTACTTTCAGCAGATAAAAATTTTACATTTTCTTTCTTATTTAATGGTAAAGAAACATCAATTCTATTAAATGATTCCTTTATTTTACTGGTTTCAAATACAAAATAATTTGTTAATGAAATTGTATAAGTTTGTAGCCATTTCTGATACAAGAGTCCAACATCATTTCCATGACTAAAATTAATTACTTTTGTTCCGGCATCTTTATAAGAAATTGATATTATTTTATGAAATGGGTTAGCACTCTCAGTCACTAACAATTCTTCAGGTTTCTTTATGAGTTTTAACCCTTGATAGATGCAATACAAATCTCTAATCCGTAATTTCCAAGCTTCTTTTAGAAGGTCAAAATCTATACCATTTGTAAAGGGCATAGACACCAAATTTTTATTTAATAAATCCACAATAGGATTCATTGTTTTTTTTTCAAAATTTTCTAGAAATTTTTTTATATCTTGTTCTGGAATTTTTGATTTTTTAGCTTTATAAATTATGTCAATCCATTCTTCATGATGGTAAAACACTTTCTTGTTATATATATAGTCCTTCTTTATATTATCAAAACTTCCTAAAGTAACTTTGTTTTTACCAGAGATAAAGCCAATTAAGATTTTAAAAATATTTAAATGTCTATTAAAAAGAAATGCTTTAATAATTTTTCTCAGCATTCTTTGAATTTTATTATAAGGATAGTTAAATGAGTTGTAAAAGTTACCTATTGTATTCCAGTTAGGAAATAAAAAATCATTAGATAAACCAGTATATTCAATTCTGATATTTTTAATCTTTGAGTAATTTACAACATAGTTATAGTGAAATATATTAATTAATCTATTTATAAATCTTATTTCTATTAAAGATAAAGAATATAGTGCTCCCTTTTGTAACTTTAGATTTTTGATGTATTCGTTAAAAATAAGGTTCACAAAACCCCTAAATTGGTCTTCCGAAACAGGCCAATCTCTAGAATTAAGAAAATATTTTTTACCTTTCTTTTTTACAATTCCAGTATCTAATATTATCGATTTATGAGAATTAACTTTCATGCAATTAAATATTCTTATTCAAGTAATAAATTGATTCTTATTTTAATAACGAATAAATTTATTCGTTTGCTTATATAATCTTTTTTGTTTTTTTTTATTAATAAATTTTTTTATTTCCTTGCGTTTACCAACCAACACAAAACCAACTTTAGTAAAACTTTTAATACTAGATATATTAGAAGATTTTATTTCTGCAAATATCTTACAGAAATTATTTATTAAAAATCTTTGTATAGAGCTATTTAATAATTGGTAAGAATATCCTTTTCTTCTCATTAGAGGATTAATGTTAATAGAAACTTCGGCCTCATTTTTACTTTTATCAAAATCAAATCTAATTACACCGATCTTAGTATTACTAATTATATTATAAGCAAGAAATAGCACAGTTCTTTTTTCTTTTATTGTATCTTCAAACCATTTACTATGATCTTTCCACTCCACATAATTCGACTTTCTAAAATTTTTCCTACTTTTCCTATCATTTCTCCACTTCCAAATATCATAACTATCAAATAGAACAACATTCCTTAATTTTATATTATTATTTTCTAACATAAATCGATTTTTTTACTCAAGTACTTCCCAACTTACTCTATCACCTTTCTGTATATCTATTTTTGTCCTTTTTCCAATAATCTGATTATAAAACTTAGGTTCAATACCAAAACCTGGCCTAATGACCCTGATATGATTTTTTGTCACTAGACCACCCTTTCTAATACTTTTAACAAAGTATAATGACCTCCTAAAGATTTTATTTTTCTTTTCTTGCTCGGTTCTTTCAAATTGACCTTTTCCCATTCCCTGCCAAGCTTCTTTGGTTTTAATAACAAGTTTCTTCATTTCAGTAGGATTCATAGAAAAGCTACTATCAGGTCCTTTTTCTCTTCTATCTAATGTAAAATGCTTTTCTATAGCCACAACACCTAATCCTGTTGCTATTAAAGCAGCCTCTAAACCTATGGTGTGATCAGACAATCCTACTAAAGTATTAAATTTTTTTCTTAAGGTTAAAATCATATTTAAATTTGATTCTTTAAGTAAAGCAGGATAAGAACTAATACAATGAAATAGAATGATTTCATTAGCACCAAAAGATCTTGCAACCTCCAATGCTTCTCCTATTTCATTTTCATTGGACATGCCTGTAGACAAAAACATTGGCTTACCTTTAGTAGCTATATAACTAATTAAAGATAAATCAGTGATTTCAAATGAAGCTACTTTATAAAAAGGTGTTTTTAATTTTTCTAATAAATCTACGCCTTTCTCATCAAATGGGGTAGAAAAAATTATTATGTCTATTTTTTTAGCATAATCAAAAAGATCTTTCTGCCAAGAAAAAGGCGTTTCAGCTGATTTATAGAGATTATAAAGGTTATTATTTTTCCATAATCCATGTTTGATTTTAAAATCATTCTTTTCAGAATCTATTGTCATACTGTCTGCAGTGTAAGTCTGAATCTTAACTGCATCTGCTCCGCCATTCTTAGCTGCTAACATTATTTCTTTAGCTCTTTTTAAATTGCCATTATGATTTGCAGACAGCTCAGCAATAATAAAAGGCTTTTTACCTATTCCTATTAGTTTATGAACTTCTTTTTTCATAAATTTATCTCTATAATTTTTCCAGCGTGTATGTTTCCTGTATTTTTTTCGCTCCCTTTCCTACAATCAATTTAGCATAAAGTTTGTTTTTAGGAGATAAATTAACAGTAAAATTAGCATTTCTTTTTGAAGGAATAGCTGGTAGAGGTTTGAAATTTTTAATTAAAAATAATAATATTTCTTCATATAATGTTATGTTATTTCTTAATAAGTGAATAGAAATCACATTTACATTATTTATATAAACAGATCCCTCTAAAACTTCATTCTTCTCTATTAAAAACCAAGTTCTATAAGGTCTAGAATTTACGAATCTTATATGCTCGTTTAAGCTCGGAAGTTTCACATGGCTTATATTACTATTATTCTTTCTCTTTTTCAAAAGTTCATACAATGACATTATATGTGACTTGCATTTTTCTATTTTAGTTAATCTAGTATTTTTATTAATAATAAATTCTTTTTCGTACATATAACTTCATTTCTTAGTATTTCTCACACTAATCTCTACTTCACAAAACAATTTGCTTTTATTTTTAGAGACATTTTTAAAATTAATTATTTTATTTCCATAGTATATATATGAATCTGGATAATCATCAGAATCCAACATTCTTATTCTATCATAAAATTTTTTTAAAGATAGATTTAAGGGTATTTCATTATCAACCCTAGTTAACCTCCTAAAGTTCACCGTCTTTCCTTTTTGCTTCTTCGCTTTAATGTTAGTTGAAATTAATTTGTCTATCATAGTTAAAATAGCTATTTTTGCCCTATTAAATATTTCCTCTAGCCTTCCATCTAAGCTTATAATTTGTTTTATTAATAAGGGTCCTGCATCAAGTTCTTCAGTCATTTCCAAAGCCCACAAAGGAGTTGTTTTAAAGTCTCTCAAAATTAAATTTTGTATTGGACTCCCACCTCTTCCGTATGGCAAAGGTGCTGTGTGAAAGAGAATACATCTAAATTTAGAAATAATCTCTCTTGAAACCATCCAGTTCCAATGAACGAAAAAAATAATATCTGGTTTTAATTTATTTAGTTTGTGAATACTCAAATCATTTTTGTGTTTTATGAAACTAATTTTGCATTTTGATTTTAGTTTTTCTGCATCCTCTCTGCAAAACCATCCCTTTGAACTTACTATTACTATGTTCATTTTTTTACAATACTTCTCAGTATTTGAAAAGCCTCTGCATAATTAACACCTATGCCCATTCCTCTATACTTTGCCAATATTTCAATACCTGCATATGACCTTGGATGAGGATAATCTTTCATTTCATCATTATAACAATTTAAAGCTTTAATTTTTTGTTTAATAAAATCAGTAATATCTACATATTTATTTGGAACAAACCTTTCAGCTACGACATTGTGACCATAATCTGTTGCAGAAGGTATTTCAAAACTATTAATCTCCTTACATGATTCATTTGGTTGAGGCCTAAATGCAGTCAGAATAGCTTGGTTTGTTATTCTGTGATCAATATTTAAATCAGCAATAGAATGAGTATAAACTATAGTTGGATTTATTTTTTTCTTAACTTTTTCTACTAGCCTAATATATTTTAGTAAAGGTTCTTTGTCCATTTCATTGTCTGGAAAATTCCCAGCATCTAACCAAGTAAAACCTAAAATATTAGCCGCCTTCTTTGCCGCATTAATGCGGTTAACTTTGCTTAACTTCGAATTCTTACTGATATTTTTCCTGGCACTGGTTCCATCTGTCATATACATCCCATATACCTTGTCTTCTTTATTAATGTGATAAGCAATAGTTCCTCCCATGCCTAAAACTTCATCATCAGGATGTGCTACTACTACTAAAACAATTTCGTTACTTTTAGTTTTGATCACAGTTAGGTTCTTCCATTTGATCTTAATAAAGTCTTTAAAGCATTAGAAATATATCTAACATTGTTCTTAGTTAACGTCGAATACATTGGAAGGCTTAAATTTTTTTCGTAGTATTCTAAGGTTCCTGGAAATTTATATTTATTAGAACCTTTGTAATATGGTTGCAAAATGATAGGAATATAATGTACTTGAGTACCTATACCTTTTTTTGCTAAAGCATTCATAATACTTCGCTTGTTTATCCTTATTTTTTTAAAATTTATAAAAACTGAAAACAAATGCCAAGCATTAGCATTTTTAACAAAAGCATCTTTAGGAAAGGTTATATATTCACTTCTCTTTAATTCATTTAAATAAAAACTTGCAATTTTTTTTCTCTCTTTAACATTATTTTTAAGTCTTCTTATTTGGCTCATACCTAAAGCACAATTAATTTCACTTGCTCTATAATTCCAACCAAGTTCTTTGATTTGATAAAACCAAGGATCAGCAAACTTTCCTTTTTTTTTAAATTTAGCACCTGCCTTCAACATGGAATGGTTTAACTTGTTTCTTACCTTGTTGCTTAACATTTTACTATTAGTAGTTACGCATCCACCTTCTGCCATAGTTATATGTTTTATTGCATGAAAACTAAAACATGAGGCGGTACTAAATTTACAGGAACCAATCAAGGATAATCTTCCCTTGCTATCAGAATAAACTGCACCTGGAGCATGACAAGCATCTTCAACTAAGTAACAATTATATTTTTTGGCCAATCTATAGATTCCTTCAAGATCACAAACTCGTCCTCCTAAGTGAACTATAGTAATAACTTTTATTTTTAAGTACTTTTTTTTTAATTCTTTTTCTAACAATTCAGGTGTCAATAAACCCGTATTAGGATCCACATCAGAAAAATAAACTTTTGAATTGCACATTCTTGCAGCATTTGCTGTAGCTACAAATGTCATTGGAGTAGTTAAAAGAGAATTGTCGGGTCCTAAACCAAGACTAGAATATACCAAATGCAATGCTGCCGTACCAGAATTACATACTATAGAATGCGTTACATTAAATTCATCACTAATTTGCTTTTCAAATTCCCTTATTACTTTCCCCCCGGTCAAGAATTGGCTTTTTAGCGCTTTTGTTACCTGAACAATATCTCTTGCGTTTACTGATGGCCTAGAATAGGGAAATTTTATCACAATATATACTCATTATTCTTTAACTAGTTTTTCTAACTCTCTCATAGTTAACCACTGATTGATTTTATCACTAGTATACTCAAACTCATCCGATACTATTTTTCCATTTTTTTTAATATTTAAATCTAATTCTTTAGTATTCCACCATGAAAGTTTGGGTATTATAATATATTTATCATCTAATTCTATGCAATTTCTTGATTCTTCCTTAGGAATCATTACTTCATGAAGTTTTTCACCTGCTCTTATTCCTATAATCTCATACGCACCCTTCCCTAATAATACTTCAACTATATCTATTATTTTTATGCTTGGTAATTTTGGGACAAGGATTTCTCCACCTGAAAAATACTTAAGAGCTTCCAAGACAAAATCAACTCCTTGCTGTAGGGTAATTACAAACCTAGTCATTCTTTCATCTGTAACAGGAAGCTTCTTGGCTTTTTTCTCTATCAACTCCTTGAATAAAGGAATAACACTTCCCCTAGAAGAAATGACATTTCCATATCTTACAACCGCAAACCTGATGTTTTTAGCTCCTGATAGATTATTAGCAGAAACGAATAATTTATCAGAACATAATTTAGTAGCTCCATATAAATTAACAGGATTAGCAGCTTTATCCGTAGATAGTGCTATCACTTTTTTTACCCTGTTATGGATAGCAGCATCAATAATATTTTGTGCACCCAGAATATTGGTAGCTATGCACTCGGTAGGATTATATTCGGATGCTGTTATACGCTTCATAGCAGCAGCATGAATTATATAATCTATTTCGGCACATGCCCTAAATAACCGCTCCTTATCTCTTACATCACCTATAAAATATCTTATAGGATAGTCCTTCTCAGGATAGGCTTTAGACAATTCATATTGTTTTAATTCATCTCTACTAAAAACAACCACTTTTTTTACTTTATAACTTTTTATTAAAGTAGCTAAACACCTGACTCCAAAAGACCCAGTACCTCCAGTAATAAGTACAGATTTATTGTTAAAAGTCTCTTCCATTTTGCTACCAATTACAATTAATAGATATATTATAAATAATAGTAATTTTTAAACTCACTGCTTAAAAGATATCAACATAAATTTATTTTTTTTCCATCAAAAACCATGTCACATCATCTAAGGGAAAATTATTGTCCTTATTATATCGAAATCCATAGTTCAACAAACTAAGATCAGGATAATTTTCCATAATCTCACCGGCAAAGTCTCTTTTATATAACTTATTTTTATAACCTCTATAATTTAAAGACACAGGGTTGGGATTGTAATACTCACAAATGAGTATATATTTTTTAGAACTCTGATATAATGATCTGTAGGCTAATTTTAGATGGTCTGGACTAATATGTATTAAAACTCCTGCTGTAAAGGACAAATCAACTTTATACTTTTTATTATAGCAAAGCATTGATCCTTGCCAAACATCACTACAAATATTTAGCTTTTTAAGTTTGTTAACAGCTTTATTGTTTATCTCGATAGCTTTTAGGTTGGCTTTAGGTATTAGTTGCTTAAGAGCCAACAAATTAATTCCTATGTTAGAACCAAACTCCAAAAAGCTATTAGCATTCTTAGTAAATTTTAAAATTTCTGCAAACAAACTTATTTTTTTAGGAAGTAAATCAGTGATATCATTTCTCTTAATATATCCATCACCAAATTTATCTGCCCAAAAACTCTCTTCTTTTGTCAAAAATTTCATTTATTTATTATAAAGTTTATACAGTTTTATTAAGCTTTCTAGATCACTTTTGTAATCTATATCTACGGAAAATAGTGAATCCATAAAGTATCCAACTAAGTTATTACCATAGTGACCGATATATTTTTTTGCAAGAAATCTTTTCGTCTTATGCCAATATAGAGTACCATTACTCGCAAACATATCTGTATAACCTTGGGACCGTGCAAAACATTTTTCTGGAAATGCCACTTTTAATTCCCCTTTTTTATTTTGCGATAAAGCCTTGAATGGATGATAGTTATATTTTGATACACCCATAACAACATCAATAGATGACTTTGAACATAGAAGCTTAAATGATTTTTTCAAGTCATTTGGGCTAACAAAAATTGCAGTAGGGTATAAGACGCAAAAGAATTTAGGTAATCTTTTTTTATTTTTTTCTAATAAATCAAAATATTCACTACAAGCATCAAGTTCATGGGCTGTATCAGTTGAAGATTCATAGCTCCTCTTAACTGTAATAGCCCCACTCATTTCTGCCATTTTTCTTATTTTATTATTATCTGTACTTACTAAAACTTGATCAAAAATTTTAGAATCCAAAGCTGCTCTTATAGGATAAGTAATAAGAGGCTTTCCATTAAAAAAAGCTATGTTTTTTTCCGGAAATCTTTTAGACCCGCCTCTTGCAGGAATTATAGCAATCTTTATAGCTTTATTCATGGTCATGGTCCCAATTCTCATTTTTGTTAAAGAGAAATTATTATAAACTTATTTTATATATTACATAAACGCGAACGGCTATAATTATGTTATTAATAGTAATAAAATAGAATTTTTTCCTAAAATTTCTAGATTAATAATTTATCTTGTACTAAAATACTACTCATGGAAATATTTCTTGCAGATTTAGCCCACGACACCACTGTGGAAACTAGTTCATTAACCGTTCCTCTTAATATAGGCTATATTAAAGCTTATGTTCAATCACAACACAACTCTTTAAACATTAGACTATTTAAACAGGCAAAGCCATTTATCGATAACCTAAAAATATACAAACCTGAAATAATTGGATTTTCAAACTATGGATGGAATGAAAATCTTAATAAAGCAATAGGAAAATACACCCGAGAAATACTACCTAACTCTTTAATCATAGCAGGTGGACCCAATATAGATCTTGGCAACATTCAAAGAATGAACTTTTTAAATTTACATGACTATATAGATCTTCTCATTATAGATGGAGGAGAGGAACCTTTCTCAGAAATAATTTCCTGGTGGAAAAGTTCTACAAGAAAAAAAGAAGATTTACCAAAAAGCATCCTATGGAAAAAAAATAATAATCTAATATATACAGGAAATAGAGAACTTAAAAAAGAAATAACCAATCTTAAATCTCCCTATTTAAGCGGAATATTAGATGAATTTTTAGATCTTGGAATGATACCACTTTTTGAAACTAATAGAGGCTGTCCTTTTAAGTGTTCTTTTTGTGCCTGGGGTTCATCTTCTAAAGACTTAGTGAGGCGTATGGAGATTGAGACTTCTTTAAATGAAATAAATTATGTGGGTAAAAAATCTAATGCACCTAATTGGATTATTTGCGATGCAAACTTTGGAATTTTAAAAAGAGACAAGGAAATAGCTAAAGCTATAAGATCAGTTAAAGATGAGAAAGGACAACCCGACAAATGTCATATATGGCTTGCAAAAAATGTTACAGATAGAAACCTAGAAATAGCTGAAATATTAGGAGACATGACAGTGCCAGTGATGGCAGTACAAAGTCTTGAATCTAGTGTTTTAAAGAACATTAAAAGAGATAATATTTCAACTGATACGTATGCCCAGTATCAAAATAAATTTCATTCTATTGGAAGTAGAACTTACTCTGATTTAATAGTACCTCTTCCAGGTGAAACACTTGACAGCCATATCAATGCCCTTAGATCTCTGATTAATTATGGAGTAGATATTATTCAGAATCACAATATGAGACTACTCCCTGGGGCAGAAACTAATACATTAGAAACTAGAAAAAAATTTAAATTCAAAACTAAATATCGATTAATTCATGGGGATGCAAGCATTATAACATTTGAAGACGGGCATCATATTCAAGCTTTTGAATATGAAGAAAGCCTTCGTTCTACTAGTACTATGAGTGAACAAGATCTTTTTTTTCTTAGAAAACTTCACTTTTTAGTGGATTTTTGCTGGAATATAGAAGTCTACAAAACTCTTTTACAAGTATGTCTTTTTTATAAAATAAATCCGATAGATATTTTGCTTAAATTATTAAAAAATAATAATAATAAAATGAATAGTAAAAATTATTTCAGAAAAATTAATAATTTTTTTACAAGATTTGACACCAGCTCTAAAGAAGAATGGTTTGACACGAGAAAAGAAATTGAAAATTATTTTTTGAAAAACAAAAATTTTAGCAAACTAGTTAATAATGAATTTGAGAAACTCAACGTTCTTTATAGTGTTGTTTTACTAAAAGATTATAAAAATTATTTCGATAAATGTATTTTAGAAATTATAGAATCATATGAAAAAATTCCTCTTGAAGTTCTATTTCCTGCTGCTAAATATTCTTTTGTTTCATTTCCTTCTCTAAGTGAAGGCTCTAAAAAACTCACTGTCTCCCTACCCGAAAACTTTTCTGAACTGAGTAAATATACAGCAGAAATTTTCAAACCAGCGGGAAAGAAACTTAATTTAAAATTTGAAACAAATAATAAGAGAAAACACATCTTGTCGATAATTAAGCAATCTTCTGAAAAATCCTTATCTAAAATATTAAATACACAAGGTTTTAGTTTGAGAGATTTAAAGCTGATAACAAGCAACAAACTTTCGTTTGATAGGCAATTTAGAAGAGCTTAACAAATATATTACAAATAAGATATGCCGTATTTTGCAGTTCTAATTATTGCTAGCTTTATAAGGTTTTACCATTTTAGAATAATTTATTCTTTACTTATACATGCCATCAAGTGAAAATAAAAAAAAGACTAATAAAACTTATTACGTGATATTACAGCATAATTGGAGAGTGCTATGTAAATAAGATTAGGGTTTTTAAGATTCCCAAACCAGGTAAAGGCTGATGCTTATATAGCCATGAATAAGGGGACATGGTTTGAAAAGCTTGATAAAGAAACTTTAAATAAGGAACAATTCTTAGTCTCTACTGGTGAGGGTAGAGTAGCACAATTTGGCATATATGATTCAGAAGAAGACTTTAATAAAACAGGAAAAGAACTTAAAAAGCTCTTTACAGAATATATTAAACAATTTGACGGAATAATAGAAATGCAAGCTGGTAAAGTTGTAGCCCACTATAAAAGAGAGTAAAGGAGTAATCTTATATAAATTATCATGATCAAAATAGATTTTTTACCTATTTAGCTATACAAATACTAAAACTCTTAACATGTTTAATTAATTTATAGTTTGATATATTTCAATTTTAATTTTCCAAAAGTCTAGATTTATATTTATATGAACCGATAAAGGACAATAATAAATTTGGTATAAGTCCAACTAAACCAGCATGAAAACCAAATACTTTTCCATTTGATATAAAGCCTAGTTGCAAATAAGGTATCAACAAGGCTATAATTACACCTGTCATTATACCCCAAAAGACTGGTTTTGCTTTTAAAAAATTAAAATGTATTCCAAACATAAATGCTGGTGCAAGTTGAATCATTAAATCTAATTTTCTATCCATTAATTTTACTAGTGAAGTGTTTTCTCTTAAAATAATAGCGAATGTAATCAATATTAGTAAAAATATCCAAGAACAACACTTTCCGACAAAAGTAAGAGACTTTTCATCAGGTAATTTTTTGAAAAACTTTAGATAAATATCTTTAGTAAACATAGAAGATATGGTTAACAAAGCAGAATCTGCAGTTGACATCATTGCAGCAAGTATTGCAGATATGATTAAAATACTAAGGCCATACCCAAGAAGAGAATGTACTTGTATTTCTCTTAGCACCCTACCAAATACCTGATCAGTAGCTGCACCTTCCAATCCAGGTATATATGCTAAAGCCATAATTCCAGCAATAACAGTAATAATCATTGTGGGAATTGGCATAAAAGCCATAACAGCTAAACTATTCTTCAAAACTTTTTCAGATTTAGCTGCATATATCCTTTGAATAGCCTGAGGGTATAGTGAAAGACCAAAACCCAATATTAGTATATAACTTAACCACATTCTACACGTTTGTCCGTCAGGCACCAATGCTTTACGAGTATTATTTTTTTCATCCATTATTAATATAATTTCTGTGGCATCAGATATGGAACCAAACTTGTCAAACAATATAATTAATAAAAAAGAAAATCCTAATAGTAATATTACTCCCTGAATTGCATCAGTCCATGCAACAGCTCTTAACCCACCCATTGTTCCATATATTACTATTATTATAGCTAATACGATCACACCAAAAATATAATAAATAGAACCATCTGTATTTCCAGAAATACCTTGCATTGCCCTTCCCATAGCCATCAGCTGAGCTAGCAAATAATTACTTAATACTACTATGCCAATAACAGTAACTAGAAGACTTAGTGGAAAATATTTAAATCGGTATTGTATGAAATCAGCAGGAGTTAAAAAATTATGTTTTTTTGATAATCTATAAAGCTTTGGCGCAAAGAGTAAGTAGCAAACAACTATACTAGTCATAAAATGTATACTAAGAATCCATGAATATCCGACCCTGTAGGTTGCACCAGTAAAACCAAAAAATGTATTTCCACTATATTGAGTAGCAAAAAGTGTAAGAAATAAAATACTTAAACCTAAACCTTTCCCTGCTAAATAAAAGTCATTTAATGAGTCTACTTTTCTAGATCGTTTTGCAATCCATCCAATTAAAAGTAAGGATAATAAGTATAGAGATATAAATATCCAAGCCCCAAATCCAAGCGGAAGTAGATTATTCATTTTTATTTTTACCTATGGAAAAAGCTAGAATATAGGCCGTTAGAATAGAAGCAAGAACCGAGCATAAAATAGCAACTATTACCCAAACAGGAATGCCTATGAATATTAATAAAAAGTCCTCATTCCAATACCATGGTATGCCTACAACGATTAATAAAAAATATAAAAACGCATATATAATATTTTTATTTATCATTATTTTACAAAACATATCTTCTTCTTAAAAAGAGTTTAAAATCTAAAAAACTTTTAACCTTCAAAAAATATAACGGCATTAAAAGTACTATCTGTCTAGATCCCCTTTATACAAAATCATACAGCGTGAAAAATACATAACTCAATTCACTTGTTGTCCGTTTAAAAAATTGATGGTGAAGGGGGTAGGATTCGGACCTACATACTCAAATGAGAGCAGATTTACAGTTAGCTGCCTTTAACACAAACTTTCCTATAATTCTGCATTTTTTTCAAGAACCCAACACCTTTGTTCTAATTCTATAATACATTTATAATACAAAAAGCTCAATGTATGCTTTCATTATAACAATAAAAATCATTTAAAAACAGATAAGAGTTATTAAAAAGGAGCTAATTAATATACTTAGTCTTGATACAATAATTATCCTCGTTAGCTGTAGGAATGATTAATAGCAAACAGAGTTAGTTATAGAGAAGAACTATAAAATCTCGATTATTAATATTGTTAATATCCATTTCAATTATAGTGTTTTATTAAGATAATCTAAACTTTCTTTTAAAGCAGACAATTGATCTGTAAGATCAACATGATTATTTCCTACGAAAAAACCTATTTTGTCTATTTTGTTAGCATTAGAAACGTCTCCATATACTGAATATTTCAAATGTTTTAACACAGGGTTTTTTAAAAAATTTCCTGAAATTATGGGTCTGGTTTCTATTCCTTTATATTCTAAATATTTTAATACTTGCTTTCTTTTATCTTTTAAATTTCCTTTAAGTAAAACACTAAAACCAAACCATGATGACTTTTCATTTTCTTTTTGAATATCAATGTAATCAGAATCCATAAAAATATTTTTAAAAATTTTAGCATTCTTTCTTCTTTGAAATATTATTGCATTTAATTTTTCTAATTGCTTTATTCCTATTGCTCCATTTATTTCACTGGGTCTTAGATTATATCCTGGTAATACAAAAACGAAGCTATCTTCAAATTTATCACCTTTTTTTTCAAACAAGCTATTTTTAGATGGTAAATCTCTAACCCAGCCGTGAGCTCTTAAAGATAAGCAATGATGATATAAACTTTTATTATTTGTTACTATCATACCCCCTTCTATTGTGTGTATATGATGAGAAAAATAAAAACTAAAACTTCCCATAACACCATTTGTCCCACAATAATTATCTTTATATTTTGCTCCTAAAGACTCACAACTGTCTTCAATTAAAATAAGGTTATATTTTTTGCATATTTGTTTAATTTTTTTATAATTCAAAGGATTTCCTAATATATTAATAGCAAAAATAGCTCTAGTTTTAGAAGTAATTGCTTTTAATATATTTTCCTCATTAATATTCAATGTTTTTAAGTCTATATCAATAAATCTAGCTTTTAATCCATACTGTTGTAATGGATAAAAAGTAGTAGCCCAACTAACGGCTGGAACCAAAACTTCATCGCCTTTAGTAAGGTTTATATTTTTATCTAGCACTAGTGATGCAACCATTAAGAGATTAGCAGATGAACCCGAGTTGACCATAATTGCATATTTACTACCTATATAATCAGCAAATTTTTTTTCAAATAATTTAACTTTTTCACCCATTGTAAATTTTTGTGAAATTACTACTTCATTTATTGCCATTAATTCTTTATGGCACCATGTATCAACAGATAATGGATATCTATATTTACTTGTTTTATTGAGTTTCTTTGATTTTGAAAAAGTAAGGTAATTTATAATATGTTTATTATAGGATTTATAAAGCTCTTTTGGATCAACTGTAGCTATAAAATCTATATTTGTAAGTAAATTATCATAATTCTGTGTTCTCATTATCTTCTATAAGCAAACTTGATGCCAATAACAATATCTCATTTGTATTTAAGAACTAAAAATACACTAATTAAGAAGCAAACCACGGTAAATATGATCAGAGTGACGCGACCCTAATTCACTTATAAGAAAAAGTTTAGAAAAATTAGTATTTAAGCATTTTATTAAATGCTGTTTTTATAATTATTACTACCTTTTATCATAGTCCTATGCATGATTATTTAATAAGGCTATATCACCATTTAAGGTATCCATTTATAGATATCTCATCATTCCATAATAAATAAACAACTACCCTAACCAAAAAAACACCTGTTGTTATTTTTGTAGCTAATTATTTCATTTTATAAAGTATTTATCCTAACTCCCATTTTCCATACTCTTCTGATGATTTACAAGATTTAATAACAGGTTATGCTTTTGCATTTATTATTACATTTGGAACAAGTGTTTTCTAGCATATCTTAGAAAGTCTAAAGATACAAAAGACGATTAATACTGAAATGTTAAAAAGATTATTTTAAGTAGTTTATTGGTTAGTATTTATTCCTACTGGTTTCTTATTTTTTTATTATATAGGTGATTATATAGTTAGTGGTTATCCTGATAAAGAATTAGAGACCCACTCCAAAATTTATTGTTATTGGCATCAAGTTTGCTTATAGAAGATAATGACTAGAAATTATATGAATAACTTTATTGTAAGGATCGAAGGAGGACTTGGCGCTCAGATAATTGGATTATCAGTATACTTTTATTTAAAAAATATTGGCTGTAATGTAATGACAGATATTAGTTATTTTGATACGCCTTTAAGATATGCAAAGCTTGGAGATAACAAAGTAACTCATTGGGATTGGCAAGTAGACAATTATGGAATGAATTTTAACTCTTTTGATTGGATTAATTTAAATAAATTAGCACCTTTTTTTGAAGATACGCAAAGTGACCCCAAAGAGGGCATGCAAATATTGAAAATTAAAAAAGCTCTTGAAAATTTTAAAAAAATCAAAAATGAAGATTTCAAGGATTATCATTTTACATCTGAAATCTTTTCTCATAGTAACAGTATTGATAATTTTTTTTCAGGAGGAGAACTGGTTTATATAAAAGATGGACCCAATAAATCTAAGCTCTATCATCAAGCCATGAGAGAGGAAAATATAAAGAATAAGTTTGAGTCTAACTGTAACAATTGGAAAAATATTCTTAATACAAAGAATATAAAAATTCATAACTGTATTTTTATACATTTAAGAAGAGGAGATTATTTAAATATTAAAAGTTTTAATATTGTATCAGAAGACGCTGTGTACAAAATAATCAAAAAACTATCGGATGTCTTTAAAAACGTAGTTATACTATCAGATGCCAGCGAAAACTATAAATTTACAAAAAAATTAAAAGAAAGATTTGAAAAGGTATTCTGGTTAGACACACTTAGCCCGTTTGATACTCATATGATACTAAGACAGGCAAAACTTTTAATCTGTTCTAATAGTCAGTTTAGTACTACAGCTGCTTATTTAGGCAATTGTTTTTCTATCATACCTCAAAAACATACTTCTGATAATGACCATATATTCCAATATAAAAACAACGTTACCTCATTTGCACTTCTAAATAATTAATGATAATTCGATGCTTTAAAAAATATTAAAATTAATATTTTGGCCGCTTAAAGCACATTTAAATATTTTCTTTTTAATAAAGAATATTTTATTAACTACATACTTTTCTATTACTTGTCCTAATGTTTAAAGTTGTTTCTGTCTCTCTATCGTAATGGATTGTTTCTTATTTTCTTCTCCCTTTTCATA
>CAYRXL010000015.1:0-256 GCA_964428295.1 uncultured Alphaproteobacteria bacterium | reverse complement strand
TGTTCAGCTTCTTTAATACTCATTTCTGGAAAGCTTCCTATAGTCCCATTAAATGGAGAAGAATAGTTATTATTTTTTATTCTTTTTTGAATTCTAAATACTGTTTTACCTATGGAACTTTTATATCTTTAAAACAACAGTTTTCATGTAAAGTTGTTCCCACATTTCTTCAGTTCTTCAAATTCTTAAGGTTTAAGACTCTCATTGTACACCCATAATACAAATTAATAAAAGTACAGATGCTTAATGGGTATAA
>CAYRXL010000014.1:17341-19352 GCA_964428295.1 uncultured Alphaproteobacteria bacterium | reverse complement strand
GTACTTTCCTGATCCAGATTTGCTGCCTTTAATTATAGATGATGATAGAATAGAGAATATAAGAGGAAGTTTACCTGAATTACCAGACCAATTGAAAAAAAGATTGAAAAAGGACTATAACTTGGGTGAGTACGATGCTAGAGTGATCTCAGCGGATCTTGAAACATCTAGGTTTTATGAAGAGCTTTCTGTATCAAGAGATCCTAAAGTAGCAGCGAATTGGATAATCACTAATTTATTTGGATTGTTAAATGAAAGCAACGTTTCAATTGTATCTTCACCTGTTTCAGCTGAAAAACTAGGTGAACTTATAGATTTGATAAGTGATGGCACGATTTCAAATAGAATAGCAAAAGAAGTCTTTGAAGAGATGTTTGCTACATCCAAGTCTGCTATAGAAATAGTTGAATCTAAAGGATTGAGGCAGATAAGTAATGAAACAGAAATAGAAAAAATGGTTGAAAAAATAATAAATGAGAATGAAGAACAAAAACATCAATACTTAAATGGTAATAACAAAATTTTAGGATGGTTTGTGGGGCAGGTTATGAAAAAGACAAAAGGAAAGGCTAATCCTTCAATCGTAAACTCAATTATAATAAAGAAATTAAAAGAATAAAATACTATGTATTATGAAACAAAAAAAAATGATCATGGTTTAAAATATAATCCTTTTAAATCCTGTATTATTCCAAGGCCAATAGCTTGGATTACAACGGTAAATGAAAAAGGCGGAACTAACTGCGCGCCTTATAGTTTCTTTAATGGTGTATCAGCAGATCCTCCTATGATTATGTTTGCTAACAATGGAAAACATCCTGATATAACTGGCCCTAAGGACACCTTGTCAAATATAAAAAAGACAAAGGAGTTTGTTGTAAATATAGTTAGCTATGATATTAAAGAATCAATGAATGCTACTTGTGCTCCTTTGATGCCAGAAGAAAGTGAGATAGATTTTGCAAAGCTTGAAGTATTAAAATCAAATTTGATCATACCGCCTAGAATTAAAATTTCTCCAATTAACATGGAGTGCAAATTATTTAAAATATTAGAATTACCTTGTTACAATCCTGAAGAATATAATGGTATAGTCATAGGGAATGTTCTTGCTATTCATATAAAAGATGAATTTATAGAAAATGATAGGATAAATTTAAAAAAAATGAGACCACTTTCTCGTTTGGGTTATTTAGATTATTCTACTGTAGACTCAATTTTTGAAATGGAAAGACCTGCTGGATCTCCGAGACCAGATAATGTTACTAACTTAAGAAGAGATTAAATTATGATTGATTTATATACTTGGAGTACTCCGAATGGGAGAAAAATTTCTATAATGCTAGAGGAATTAAAACTGTCATACAATGTTATTCCTGTTAATATTAGTGAAGGTGATCAATTAAGAGAATCATTTTTAAAAATCAGTCCAAATAATAAGATTCCTGCTATAGTTGATAAAGAGCAAGGTATCAGCTTAATGGAATCTGGTGCTATCCTACTTTATTTATCAAAAAAGCATTCAAAATTCTATCCTGAGAATGACACGCTATATTGGAAAGAAATGGAATGGTTAATGTTTCAAAAAGCGTCGATTGGTCCTATGCTTGGACAAGCTCATCATTTTTTGAAATTTAATAAAGGGAAATCTTCTTATGCAGAAGAGAGATATCGTGCTGAAGTAACTAGATTATATGGTGTTTTGGAAAAAAGGTTAGAATCTAATGAATATATAGGTGGAAAAAATTATGGCATAACTGATATTTCTACCTGGCCATGGATTTCAAGATTTGAATGGCATGAGGCTGATATTAAAAAATATAAAAATGTATGTAATTGGTATACGAAAATTGCTGAAAGAACAGCTGTTAAAATGGGTTATGATAAACCAGCTACTGGGGCAAGCATACCGATTCCATAGTTAATTATTTTCATTGCTTGATTTCTTTTTATTATGAGTACATAAATTAAGGTGGATGGGTGGCCGAGTGGCTTAAGGCGCTCCCCTGCT
>CAYRXL010000014.1:15163-17331 GCA_964428295.1 uncultured Alphaproteobacteria bacterium | reverse complement strand
CCCTGCTAAGGGAGTATACGAGAGATCGTATCGAGGGTTCGAATCCCTTCCCATCCGCCATTGATATCAGCATGGCATTGCAACAGAAGTCATAAACCCAGTGTTTATGACCTTTTCTTATAATTTTATTCTTAAACATGATTTGCTAGGTTTTTTGTGTAATGTATAATATTACCATGAGAATCATCTTTGTATTTTTATTCTTTATTAATACTAATTCTTTATTTAGTCATGGAGGAGGACTAAATGCAGAAGGCTGTCATAACAATAAGAGAACATCAGATTATCACTGTCACAGGAAAAAAACTAAAACTTATCAAGAAAAACCTAAATACGAAAAAAAAGAAACAAATAATAATAGAAAATATAATAGAAAATCCTTCAAATATAATTCCTATCCTACTAATACTAATAAAGGTTTTTACACCCAAAAAAAGTGCAATACTAATATAGACCATGTAGTATCTCTTAAAGATGCTCATACTAGCGGAGCATCTGATTGGGAAAATAATGTAAAAGAATAGTTTGCTAATGATAAATTAAATCATGTTGCTTCTTGTACAAATATTAATAGTTCAAAAGGTTCATCTACCCCTAAAGATTTCTTAAGAAAGAGTAGAGATGGGAAAGGCTTAGAATATAGTATACTTCCAGTTTGTTCGTATTTAGAAATTTATTATAAAGTAAAATTAAAATATGATCTTTCTTTTAGCGCTAATGATCCTGAGTTATTTTTGGAATGTGGGTTAAATACTAAAATTCAGGTAAATAAACATAGTATAATTGAATGATTTAAATTAGCTGGTTTAAAATATAATGTGAATGAATTATACTAATTTTATCAAATATTTATAAAATAAGTATAAAAAAGAGCAGCTAAATGGTATTTAAAAGGATGTCACCTTGGTGTTGTCGATGCTATGGTTGTTATGGTAGAAAAATTAATTGCAGGAAAAGGAGTTAATCAAGATATAGTTCAAGCAGGAGCTTGGGCTCTAATTGCAGGTGAGTATTACTCTGATGGCATTAAAGAATGGAGCAAAAAATGGATTGCATCTTTGGAAGATATATTAGATGAACATAATTTTAAAAACTTAAAATCTAGAGCACAGAATTTAAGAATTTTATTACCTAAAACACTAATAGGTATAAGCTCTAATTTATAAAAAAATATATCTTAAGTCTTTTTTTTCATGTAGTGTTATTCAAATATGAAAATTTAAAATATTTGTTATGAAAACATACAAAAAGCTAGCTCTTATTATTTTTTCTGTATTTATTCTTTTAGTTTCTCTGGAAGTTTTTTCTGGGATTGTCCTGAAATTACACAGTATTCATTTAAAAAAAAAGACAAAATCATTTGCTGACGAAACCTTTGAGCCTTCTAACTCTGAGCTTTTAGTAAAAAATAGTAGATTTAGTTCTCAAGACGTAATGAAAGAAATGAGCAAAGTATCTGAAGCATCAGAATATACAAGTTATTTAATTTTTAAATTTAATCCTGTTAAGTCAAAATTAGTGAATATAGGAAAAGATGGGTATAGATTAAACAGTAACTCAGTTGTGTGGAATGATAATACTAAAAAAATAAAAATATGGTTAATTGGAGGTACAGAAGCATTTGGTTATCTTAACACTGATGCAGAAACTATATCTTCGCTATTAGAACAAAAGCTTAATAATAAGAACTCTAAATTTCAATTTGAAGTAAAAAACCATGGAGTATTTGGGTATGCTTCTACCCAACAGTTAATAAAATTTAGATTAGATTTAATTGAACAAAAGCCTGATATGATAATTGTGATGAATGGGTTTAACGACTACAAAATTTCTTGGAAATATCAATCTATATTTGCAACTGATCTATACACACATATATATCTAAAAAAATATTGGGAATTTCATAAAAATAAATTATTTTTCGATAAAAAATTATTTTTTCAATACATCAAAGACACCTTCTCTAACACTTCGTTGTTAGCTTATTTAGGTAAAAAATGGTTTTACTTAAAATACTATGAAATGAACATAGCAGATTGGAAAGAAAAATATAAGAACAGGTCTGCTTACGAAAAAAAAATAAATTTAGAAGGGTTAAAAAAGTCTACAAATTTATAATCTTCTCACTATACTTTTTAATCTGATTATACTCTTTGATAAGTTTATCT
>CAYRXL010000014.1:9829-15153 GCA_964428295.1 uncultured Alphaproteobacteria bacterium | reverse complement strand
ATTATTGTTAGAAACATCTAAAAATTTAGTAGCTCATGAGAAAACCGATTATGTTCATATCAAATTAGGATTTTTTGCACTTGAAGATACCGAAGTAGATCAGCTTAGTCATGTTCCTAGCCATGAAATATTTAGGGAATGGCATTGGAACTTTGATGACTTTGTTGAGGGATATAGAATACAAGAAAAAAAGTTAGAACAATTATCTAATGCAATAGGTGTGGACTTTCATGATTTTAGTAATGACATAGAAAAAAATGCTAATATTCCTATTTTTGAAAACTTTGCAAATATAACATACAGAGGCAATAAAATACTTGCTAATTCATTACTACCAAAAATTAATGAAATTTTTAAAGAATGAAAAAATTAATATTTATTAATTTTCTAGTTTTTTTATGTTTATTATTTTTAATGGAATTTTCTGCTTGGGTTGTAATAAAATCGTATAATACTAATTTTTTCTCAAATAATAAAAAGGTTTCATCTGCTATCACTAAAGAAATTAATATTGAGTCATATTCTGATCTATCAGGAATAACTAGAGACTATAGTAATTATAAGTGGAGAAATTATTTAAGTTATCTTGTGTATGGAAACCTTCCTTATAAATCTCAACATATTAATGTTGATCAAAATGGGATAAGAAGTAATGGGAATTTAATAAATAAAAATTCTAATAGTAAAAAATATACTAAAACTATCTGGGTATTTGGTTCCTCTGCTATATTCGGTGCAACCAATTCAGACTCTGAAACTGTTCCTGCATATTTAGAACAATATTTAAATAAAAAAGACAACAATACTTATTATAATGTTAAAAATATGGGTGTAAGTGGATACAATTCATTTCAAGAATACCTTTATTTAAGACTTAGCTTATTGGACAATATTCCAGATCTCATTGTAATTATAAATGGGAATAACGATTATTATACAGCATGGCTAGCAAAAAATACTAATACTGATTCAATTACTTTAAGCTGGTCTAATAGTAAAGATATACTGAGTTATTATTGGGAACAAAAAAAAAATAATAACTTTATTCACTACTCCTTAATTTTAGAAAAAATTAAACATATATTTTCTAATACTTTACAGTTAATTAGCCTTTCACAGAAATGGTTTATTTACAAATCAGCTCAAAAAAACCCAGAATTATTTAAAAAGAATTATGAAAAAAAAATATTTCAATCATTACAACTAGCTAGTTTAAATATTCCTAAGTCGACAAATATTTATATAAGTAATGTAAAAATGACATCTGAATATGCAAAGAGTAAAGATATTGAAGTACTTTTAGTTCAACAGCCTATAATCTTTAACCTTAATAAAAAACTCTCACAAGAAGAAGAAGACATAGTAAAACATTCTAAATTATCATTTTTTGCTTTACCTGCTAAAGAACTTTATAAACTTGACTCAATACCTACACACCAAATAAGAAAAGATTATTTTTGGGACTTTGAATATTATAAAAATGGATATAACACTCAAAAAAAAAGCTAAGAAAGTTGGCTAGAGATTTAAATATCTATTTTCATGACTTGGATGAGGACTTAGAGAAATATGACGACATACCATTATTTACTAGTGTGGTTCACTATACTTTTCATGGGTCAAAAGCAATTGCAAAATCTCTCTCTCAAAAAATATCATATATTCTAAATTAAATAATAAATTTTTATAAGTATTAATCAGAATTTGTTAATATTTATATAATTAATTACTAGGTCTTAAAAAAGTTTATTCTAAAAAAATATAAATATTGTTTTTTATTTTATTTTTGTTAGATGATCAATTAAAGGTAAATCAGCATCTAGCCAATCAAGTTTGCTTAGTTGTTTAGGGTCAAGAAGTTTAAAATTAATATGTTCTTTCATTTTTCCATTAAAACTATTTGTAAAGCACTTATAAAAATTAACTTTCACGCTAAAGTCAGGATAAGTATGAGTTGTGCTAATAATTTTTTTTTCTATTGTGACTTTTAACTCTAATTCTTCTAAAAGTTCTCTTTTTAATGCTTCTTTTTCAGTTTCACCTGGTTTTATTTTTCCCCCAGGAAATTCATATTTGTAAGAAGCATAATTGTATTTATTTTTCCCTCTTTGGAAACAAAGTATTTTATCTTTTACAAATATAACTGCTGCAACAACTTTTATCATAACCTTAGATGATAGTTTTTATTAAGTCTGGAGACACATTAGAACCAGAAATTATTATAACTATATTTTTGCCTCTTGCTTTAACTTTGCCATTGATAAGTGCTGCTAATCCTGCTGCTCCCCCTGGTTCTACGATTAGTTAATTCATTAAGAATTAATTTCATTGCGTCCTTAATGTCTTTATCTGTCACCGTAACACAGTTAGTTACTAGTTCTTTAATAATAGAAAATGTTAACTTTCCGGGAGTAGGAGCTAGCAAAGAATCACACAATGATTTTGTTGATAAATCATTTATTTTTATTCTTTTTTTTGCCTTTATTGATTTGGCTGTATCATCGTATCCTTCTGGTTCTATGCCTAAAATATTAATTTTAGGATAGAAAGATTTTAATACAGTAGATATGCCAGATATAAGGCCACCACCACTTACAGGCACTAAGAGTATGTCAGGTTTTATACAGAATTTTTTTAATTGATCTCTTATTTCTAAGCCGATAGTTCCTTGTCCTGCAATAATTTCTATATCATCAAAAGGAGGGATAATGGTTCCCTCTGTTCTTTTTTTTATTTCTTCTCCTATTAGTTCTCTATCTTCATCTGTTCTATTGTATCTTATAATCGATGCACCAAAGCGCTTGACTCCATCTACTTTTACTTGTGGTGCGTCTAAAGGTATAATGATAGTAGATTTAATTTTCAAGGTACTTGATACTGCTGCTACAGCTTGAGCATGGTTTCCTGATGACCAAGCAATGACTCCTTTTTTCAGTTTGTGCCTAGGTAATTGACTTATTTTATTATATGCTCCTCTAACTTTAAATGAGCCTGTTCTTTGTAGACACTCACATTTAAAAAAAATATTAGCTTTAAATAATCTAGATAGGATCCCTGATTTTATTAAAGGGGTGCATTTTGCATAGTTTGATATCCTTTTTCTGGCATCTTTTATGTCTTTTAATGATATAAGTGCCCCTGTCATAATCAAGAATTGTCAATCAAAATAATTTAATTTGACTATAGGAATCAGTTAAATTTGTATTGTTATTAACGAGCATTCTATACATATATATTCCTTCAGTGACTCTTTGAACATAGTTTCTTGTTTCTGATATAGGAATTAATTCTATCCAATCTACTGGATCAATTTCATTTTTTCTAGGATCCCCAATTCTTTTTAGCCATTTTTTTACCCTGTGAGGGCCGGCGTTGTAACTAGCTAAAGCTAATATATAAGAACCAGAATGTTTGTCTAGTAGATCAGCAAAGTATGTTGTACCTATTTTAATATTGTACTCAGGGCTAGTTGTAAGCTTTCTCTTGCTATATTTAATTTTTAACCTTTTTGCAGTTAATCTTCCTGTTCTTGGCATAATTTGCATAATTCCTAGAGCACCTGCTCTACTTTTTGCTGAAGTGTCAAAGGCACTCTCTTGACGAGATATAGCTAACGTTATAGGCAATGAAATTCTTTTGTCTCTGTGTTTTTCTGAAAATATTTCACTTTTGGGAAGAGGAAAATTCAAACTAGGAATATAGATATTTTGGTATACTGCTCTTTTCCCAACCATTATAGAAAGAGGATATTTATTTAAACTCTCTAAAATTTTAGCAAGAATTAGTACCTCTTTTGAATTTTTAGCCTCTTTAGTTAAATGTAGAGCGAATAGTCTAGAAAGACTTTTATGATTTACGTCTATAAGTGCTATAAGAGCTTTTACAATAGTTTTTTGCGTATAATTATTTAACTCGTTCTTAATAAATTCTTTTGTGGGATTTGGTAGAAATAGTTCTTTATTTACTTTTCTTAAAGCTAGTTGACCATAGAATGTTGTGGGTAAAGCTGCAGCTCTTTCAAACCAATTATTAGCACTATAATTATCTCCAATAGTTTCAGCTGCCCTTCCTGACCAATATGCAGCTCTTGCAGTGGAAATTGGTGTTGAAACATGGTTGAACATTTTAGTAAAGTGTTCGTAGGCAGCCTGCGAATTTTTAGTAAATTGTAGAGAAATCCAACCTGCCAACCACTCTGCTTCAGATATATTAGCGTTGTTCATTTGTTTATGGTTTTTTACTAATTTTAGTGCATTTTCATAATTTTTATTAGAAAGCTGGTACCTTATATGGTATCTGATTTCTGTCCACCATCTATCTGGTCTAGTAAAATTACCTTGATAACTGAGTAATAATTTAAAAGATTCGTCCCTAAGCCCAGCTTTCCTTCTCCATCTTATTCTTTCAAAAATTAATCCTTCATTCTTTTTTAAATGTTCAGGAACTCGGGCTACCGCGTTATCAACTCCAGACTTTCTTCTGGCTAATCGTATTCTAGCAAAGCTTAGTTTTTTGTAATCTTTATTTACCCTGTCGAGCTGTCTTTTAGCACTTCCCCATGTTCTGTCCCAAATAAGCCTATTTAATCTTTTTTGATGATCTTCTTCAGTTATTAAATTGGAGTATTTTTTTAGTATATACAATTCTTCATTCCTACTAAATTATTATTAATCCAAGCTCTTTTAATGAGCCAATTTCCACTTTTATTAAAACCTTTCTTTATCAGTGCTTCAGAAAGTTTTAAACGGCCTTGTCCTGATATAGGTGTGTTATTTTGAAACCAAAGTAATACAGAACTTTCGTTAGTTTTTTTCTGCAATCTGTACTCAACCTGCCGTTTAAGGATATTTCTTTTTGGCCAATCACTATTGTTCAAATAGAATTGTTTTGTTTTTTCAAAGCTAGCTATGCCATCGTGTGCGGTTAGCCATCTCCATTCTATTATTGTTTTTACTAGATTGCTTTTAGAATCAGAAGCTATTCTCAATGATCTAGCCCATTTTGCTTTGTCTCCTGCTTTTAACGCTTTACCCAAAATTTGTAAGTCTTGGTCTTTGAGATGTTCTAAACTATCAGATATATTATTTGCAGCAATTGCTTGGTTAATTAGAAAGACAGAAGATACTATAAATAATATTTTTTTTAACATTTATAATTTAGTTAGTATTAGTTAGAATATAAAATATACTAATGTAAAAATTTATGTGAATAAAAAATAACAAAATTAAATAAAAAATAAAGGTAAAAATTTTATGTTATATAAGGGTTCTTTTTGCGCTTTAATTACGCCGTTTAAAAATAATACTATTGATAAGAATAGTTTT
>CAYRXL010000014.1:0-9819 GCA_964428295.1 uncultured Alphaproteobacteria bacterium | reverse complement strand
TTTGAAACAGAATACCAACTATTCTTGTCTTCAACTATTGATAAGAATAGTTTTAGAAAGATTATAGAATGGCATATTAAAAGTGGAACAAATGGAATAGTACCCTGTGGAACTACAGGTGAATCGCCAACATTGACTCATGATGAGCACAGAAAAGTAATTGAATTAGCTATAGAGTATAGTGAAGGGAAAATTCCTGTAATGGCGGGTACGGGTTCAAATTCTACTGCTGAAGCAATTAGCTTAAGCAAGCATGCAGAAGAGGCAGGTGCCGACAGTGCTCTTGTTGTTGTTCCTTACTATAATAAACCCACTCAGATGGGTTTGAAGAAGCATTTTCTTTCTATAGCCGATTCGGTAAACATTCCAATATTTATTTATAACATTCCAAGTAGAAGTGTTGTAGATATGATGGACGAAACTTTATTAGAACTATCGGAACATCCAAACATAATAGGTGTAAAGGATGCTTCTAATGATGTTTCTAGACCTCAGAAACTTAGGAATATTTTAGGAGATAGAGAATTCTACCAATTTTCAGGTGAAGATGGAACACAGCTAGGATTTTTAGCGCATGGAGGAGATGGAGTAATATCTGTAACAGCTAATATAGTTCCTGATTTAATAGCTAAATTACACAATGATTGGAGCAATGGAAATATTAGTAGTGCAATAGAATTGGATAGAAAAATTTCTCCTCTTCACTCTGCTTTATTTGTAGAAACGAGCCCTGGACCTGTTAAATTTGCTGCTAGTCAAATGGGTATATGTGACTACGAGCTGAGGTTACCTCTTACTTCTATATCAAAAAATAATGAGAAAATAGTACTTAAAGCAATGGATGAACTAAAGATTAAACATATTAATTGAGCATTAATTGACTATAGTTGCGAATAATAGAAAAGCTAGATTTGAATATTTTATTCAAGATGTAATGGAAGTGGGGATAGAGTTATTAGGAACTGAAGTTAAGTCATTAAGATCTGGAAAGGTTAGTATTAAAGAAGCTTTTGCTGAGAACAGGAATGGTGAGCTATGGTTAATCAATTCCAATATTTCAGCTTATGAAAATGCTGCGAAAGTTACAAATGTTAATCCTATTAGGGAGAGAAAGCTTTTAGTACATAAAAAAGAACTTAGCAAACTGACTGGCAAGATAAAGAGAGAAGGCATGACATTGATTCCCTTAAAATTGTATTTCAACAAAAAGGGGCGGGCTAAAATTGAATTGGCAATTGCTAAAGGGAAGAAATTGTATGATAAAAGAGAAGATAAAAAGAAGAAAGATTGGAATATTCAAAGAAATAGGTTATTAAAAAACTGATAAGATTATACTTGGAGAGGATTATGTTTAAAAAGGTCTATTTAATTTCTTTATATTTGTTCATTACGACACAATTTTCTATTTCCAGTGATTTATATAATTTTCAGTTTGATTCTATCAAAGGAGGAATAATAAATCTAGAGAATTACTCTGGTAAGCTTGTATTATTAGTAAATACTGCATCAAGATGTGGATATACAAACCAATATTCCGGTTTGCAAAATTTATGGGAAACGTATAAGGATAGGGGTTTTATAGTATTGGGAGTCCCATCAAATAGTTTTAATCAAGAGATGAAAGATGAAGAGAGAGTAATTGATTTTTGTGAGACTAACTTCGGTATAAATTTCCCTTTGACGACTATTCAAAAGGTCACGGGTAAAGATATTCATCCAGTTTATAAATGGTTGGAGGAAGAATACAGTATTACACCTGGATGGAATTTTTATAAAGTTCTATTTGATAGGAATGGTAAAGTAATTACTTCTTATCAATCATCGGTTACACCTGAAGACAAGGATTTAATTAGGGAAATAGAGATGAGAGTTGACAATTACAAAGAAAAATCAAATATCTAATAAGATATGATTAATGACCATAACAAGGATATTATATATACACTAAGAGTGGAATTAGCTACTGCATATAGGTTTGCTTATAGATACGGTTTTTCTGAGGGAATTTGTAACCATTTTAGTTTAGCTTTGCCCGATTGTAATAATAAATATTTGTTAATCCCCTATGGAGTACACTGGTCTGAGGTTTGTCCCAAAGATTTTATAATAGTAAATGATTTCGGAGAAAAAATATCAGGCGAAGGGTATATTGAGCCCACAGCTTTTAATATTCATGGAGCTATACACAAAAGAAAAACCGATGCTAATTGTGTAATGCACACACACATGCAAAGTACATTAGCTCTATCCATGTTAGTTGACGGAAAGCTTGAAATGTCAGATCAAAATGCTTGTAGATTTTATAATAGAATAGCTTATATGAATGATTATAATGGTTTGGTGCTGGATGATTTAGAGGCTAATAAGATAGTAGATGCACTGGGTAATAAAGATATTTTATTTTTGGCTTGTCATGGAGTCATAGTAGTAGGTAAAGATGTAAGTAATGCATGGGAGGACTTATACTACCTCGATCGGGCTTGTAGAGCACAATTATTAGCAATGCAAACGGGAAAACCACTTAGGAAAATATCTGATGAAATAGCCTTAAAAGTTTCTAAGCAAGTTTCTGAGGAAACGTTAAGCGAATCATCAAATGCAAAACGTCATTTAGAATCGTTAAGAAAAATTTTGGTCAATGAAGGAATTAATGAATTTAATGTTAACAGCTAAAAATGGTTATGATCTTATAAAAATTTAATATTTGTATTAATCTATAATCTTTAATTTGAAATTTTTTGAATAAATACTACAATTGTATGTCAGGTTTAAGAAATGAGTTTAAAAAATAAATATAAAAACCGTTTTCCCAAGGAAAGTTCAATCTTGGATGAGATTACTGAATTGGTGGGTAAAAGGCTCTCAGTCTCGAGATCTGTTTGCGAGTCTCATGGTCGTGATGAGTCTTACCATAAAGCTGTTAGTCCTGATGCAGTTGTATTTGTAGAATCTACTAAGGAAGTGTCTGAGATTATAAAAATTTGCTCAAAATACCAAACACCGGTTATACCTTTTGGGACGGGTACGTCACTGGAAGGTCATGTTGCAGCTTTAGAAGGTGGTATATGTATAGATTTGAGTAAGATGAATAAGATTTTGGAGGTGAATGAGGAAGATTTGGATTGCACAGTACAAGCGGGAGTTACTAGGTTGCAACTTAATAATTATTTAAGGGATACAGGGCTTTTTTTTCCTATAGATCCTGGAGCAGATGCGTCTTTAGGTGGTATGACAGCAACAAGAGCGAGTGGTACTTGTGCAGTAAAATACGGTACGATGAGAGATTTAGTTCTTAAAACAAAAGTAGTTCTTCCTGATGGTAGAATAATAGATACTGGAACTAGATCTAGAAAATCATCGGCAGGCTATGATATTACAAGATTAATGGTAGGATCAGAGGGTACTTTGGGTGTGATAACTGAAGTTTCGCTAAAGTTATTTGGGATACCTGAATCAATTACTTCAGCGATTTGTTTCTTTCCTAATATAGAAAACGCAGTTAATACAGTGATATCATTAATTCAGAGCGGATCCCCTCTTGCAAGAATTGAATTTCTTGACGAATTAGCTATGGCATCGTTTAATTCTTGGGCAAAAACTGATTTTCCAGAGTCACCAGCTCTTTTCTTTGAATTTCATGGATCTAATTCTTATACTGAAGAACAAGCAAAATTTGCAGGAGATATATCCAAGGAATTTGGAGGAAGTAGTTTTAAATGGGCTTCAAATCATGAAGAAAGAAATAAAATATGGAGAGCGAGGCACGATTTATTATATGCGGTTATGGCAAAATGGCCTGGAACGAAATGCTTGACAACAGACGTATGTGTTCCGATCTCAAAGTTAGCTGAATGTATTGACAAAACTAAAACTGATATATTGTCTAACTCTGATATACCAGCTCCTTTTGTAGGACATGTTGGGGATGGGAACTTTCACGTAACTTTAATGATAGATCCAGATAATAATCAACAAATTTCAGAGGCTAATATCTTACATGATAGATTAGTAGCTAGAGCATTAGCTATGGGAGGAACGTGTACAGGAGAACATGGAATAGGTCATGGGAAGATTGATTTTCTTAATATGGAACTTGGGGAAACTGTTAGTGTAATGAGATCTATAAAAAAATCTATAGACCCGCATAACATTATGAACCCTAGTAAAGTGGTTAATATAGAGGGTTCATAATATATAATTATAGTTATGGTATATAAATATTTTAGAATATACTAAATTTTAATATTTCTATAAGAATAGCAGTTTACAAATTTCCAGATAATATAAGAACTAGTTATAAATACTATGTAAGGCAGAAATAATTCTTAATGTATCAACAAAATCTTATATGTTTGTCGATGGAATTTTTTAATATAGGTGAAGGAAAGTTATTACCATAGTAAGATATGATAGTAAAAAACATTATGAAGAAAAAAATAAACAGGCACTGCTACTTTTTATTAAAATATAAAAGTATAAAAGTATAAAAGTGTTGGATGGAACTATGGAGATAATCCCTGGAGATTTAGTAATTGATTATTACAAAAACGATATTGATGTATAATAATGAGAATGGAGTTTTAGCTTTATATAATAATTAATATAGCTATATGAAAAAACTATTTTTAAATATTAACAACTAAAATGAAGATAATTTTTTACATTTTATCGCTTTTGATTTCTTTGTTGGTTTTATTCTTTTTTCTTATAGTTTTATTAATACATCCAGAAGATTATAAAAAGGAAATAATTAACTATGTGGAAGGTAAAATTAATTATGACCTTGTAATAGAAGGTGAAATAAAACTTGATTTGTTTCCCTTTCCAAGAGTTAGTATTTCAAAAGTTGAATTAAATTATCCTAATTCCAAAGATAAGAAAAATTTTGTTAGGGTAGGTGAAATTTATTTTTTACCATCGATAATGTCACTTTTATATGGTGAGTTACTAATAGATAAAATGCATTTAGATAATTTGAATATTAACTACATTCAAGGGCAAGACGATTTAAAAAATTGGAAAAAAAGTTTAATCGGAAACACAAAAGATGAGTATAGTAAGGAAGGTTTTATTGATGATGATAATTTTAAGGATAATCAGAAAAATGAGAAAGGAATAAATAATAAATATAGAAGAATAAAAATAAACAATTTGGTGATATCTCATTCAGAACTTAATTATTATAAAAATACTAAAGAGACCATAGAAATTAAAAATATTAACTTAAGGGCAAATTTAAATGAAGATTATACTTATTTACTTAAAGGTGATTTCAAATATACGGACAAGTTAATTCGTTATGATTGTTTTGTTGAGAAAAATGATAATCATTATATAACCTTAGGAAAGTTCAAAACAAATGAAATTGAAACGGAAATTAAAGGTAAATTTTATCCTAGAGATAATAAGGCTCGTTTTGTAATTGATTTGGTTGTTGAAGACCTAGCAAAATTAGTTTCTGAAGGTTTAGAGAAAAAGAATAATCTGACCACAGGGTTTAACTTTTTGTCTGATGTTGAATTAGAAATTGTAGATAAACAATTCAATCTTATTCTTAATAATACTGATATAAAAATAGGAAAATCAAATCTTAGTGGAAGTATGGAACTGAAATTAGGTGATGAGTTGCTCCTTACTTCAAATTTATCCTCAAAAAAATTTGATTTAAATGATCTAAATTTTCTTATTAAAAATAATTTTAATAAAAATTTTATTAATTTTAGTAATAAAAAAAGCATCAGTAAAACTAATTTATCTACTAATGAGAGAAATATTAAAGAAAATGTTATTAATTCTGCACCTAATAATTGGAAAAATCAGATTCAAGTCTTTTCAAATATATCTTTTGAAATTTTTAAAATTAACGACTTTATAGCTCGAAACACTAATATAAAAATAGAATTGAGTGATGGAGTGCTCAATATAAATGAATTAAATTCAAACTTTCCAGGACAAACGGTGTTTAAAGTTAAATCATCAAAAAAAAATAATGTTATTAATGGTATAGCAGAGATTAAAAGCACTAACTTTAGGGAGCTCTTGGGCTTTTTGAAAATAGATCTGAGTAATTTTAGGAAAGATAAATTAAGACTGGGAAAAATTAACACGCAGTTTAAATATATTAACGACAAAATTTATTTTAATGAGATTCAAGCTTTATTAGATCAAAGTACGTTTTTGGGTAAAGCGCAAATAGATCTTTCTAATCAAAAAAATAATTTTATAAGCATACAGGCTGAAGAATTAAATCTTGATTCATACCTAGAAAATGAAAATTATGATAAAAATACACTGTTTACTATTGATGAAGTTAATGAATTTAAAAATGACAGGAATGAATTGAATAGTGCTGAATCTACTAATAAGTTTAATTTTGAAAGTGAAGTTATATTATCAAACCTAACTTTTAAAAATAGAAATTATAGTGATTTATACTTTAAAGGAATCTTCTTTCCTGATTATATTGATATTAATAATTTAACTTTAAATGATATATACGAAGGCAAAATAAAATTTACTGGTAAAGTTTCAAAACCTCTAAGTGATAAGAATTTAAATGGTGTATTAGAATTTGAAAACATAGATTTAAATCAAATATTAACACAATTTAAAAAAGATAAAGATTCATATTATGACATTCTCAAGGGTGCTAATGGTGTATTAGAACTTAAAGAACGTGAGAATTATTCTGATTTTTTAATTGGCATAAATTTGAATAAATTAAACGTAGAGGGTTCTGGTGTATTAAAAATAAATGAAAAATCAATATTTAGCGGTAATTTAAATTTAAAGTATAATGATATAGATACTTCATCTACTTCAAATACAAACTATAAATCAAATAAAAATTGGGCTGAACTTAAAACAGAAATTAAAGTTTTTTCTAAAAAGATAGAATTTGAAAATTTTTATATGAAATCTTTTTATTCAGACTTAAGAGGTAATCTTGTTTATAATATTACTGAAGAAAAACCATTTGTTATTGTGAAACTAGAGTCGGATTTAATTGATTTTGATAAAATAATAAATAAAAAGAATAACAAAAATGATGCAAGTAGTTTGAAAGAAAAAAATGAAGTGATTTTAGACAATAAAAAAACGAATGCAAATGATCATTTTTTTAATTTAAATAATAAGATAGATTTGTCAATTCTCGATAAGATTAATTTAGAAGCAGAAATAAAAATTAAGGAAATTAAAGAATCAGATAAACTAGTAATGGACTCCAGTATAGATATATATGTAGATGAGGGAATTTTAGAAATAGATATGAATTCTAATGATTGTTATGAAGGAAGATGTGAGATATCTGCTAAAACTGTTCAAGCAGATAATAGCTATTCAGTCGATGTAGTATTAAAGGATTCTAGAATAGGTGGGATTTTAAGTTTTTTAAATATAGATTTTATAGAAGGCAAGTTTGATTCAAATTTAAATTTTACTAGTGCTGGTAACACTTATAAAAGTATTCTTAAAAACTCCAAAGGAAAATTAAATATATTTTCCAAAGAAGGTCATATTGATAACTTTAATGTAGTAAATTTGATGGAAAACGTTTTTTATCTAGAATCCATTGAAGACATTAATTCTATTGGGGATAAATTATTTAATGGACAATCTATTTATAATGATCTAATTGCCGATGTTGATATAATTGATGGAAATTTAGATGCTAATAATATAGAGGCGGTTATATTAGGAAATAAATTAGTTGGTAATGGTGAGATAAACATGCTTAATAAAGAAATAAACCTAGATGTTAAACTTGCCCTCAATAACAAAATATTGCCAAATTTATCATTTAAAATTGAAGGGCCACTTCATAACCCTGAAAAGAAGATATCGAATGATTTGATTGAAGACATGATTAAAAATCTTGTAACAAAAAATACTTTAATAAATCTTGAGAAGGAAAAGGGTTTAAAATTTAAAAATATATTAGATGGCTTTCTTGAAGATGCAGATGTTACAATTAAGAAGGAAAAAATTGAAAACAATTTTGATGATTTACTAGAAGACTTGTTAGGAAATTGATGCATGACTATAGACTTGTATACTGCAGCTACTCCAAATGGTTACAAAGTTTCAATAGCTTTGGAAGAAATGGGTCTGAAATATAAAGTACATTCTTTAAATTTATTGAAACATGAACAAAAAGAAAAGTGGTTTACTAAAATAAATCCTAATGGAAGGATACCAGCTATAGTAGATAGAGAAAGTAAAGTTTCTGTGTTTGATAGCGGAGCTATACTGATTTATTTGGCAGAAAAAACAGGTAAATTAATGCCGAATGATACAAAGGGAAGAATTGAGGTTATGCAATGGCTAATGTTTCAAATGTCTGGAGTTGGACCTATGCAAGGACAAGCAAATGTCTTTTTCAGGTATTTTGACAAAAAAATACCTGAAGCTATATCACGTTATCAAAATGAATGTAGAAGACTATACGAAGTACTTGATGTGCAGTTAAAAGGAAAACAATGGCTATGTGGTGAATATTCTATAGCCGATATAGCAAATTGGTCATGGGTAAGAATTCACTGGTGGTCAGGCATTGAGATAGCAGGACTTGATAATTTAAAAAAATGGATGGAGGCAATGCATGATAGGCCAGCCTGTAAAAAAGGTGTTGAGATTCCTCCTCGTCCCAAATCAAAAAAACAGGTTAAAATTGCAAAAGGTATGATACAGGAATAATTATCCTAATATTTCTTCATAGAAGTCATTACCTTTATTGTCAATCACAATAAAAGCAGGAAAGTCTACTACTTCAATTTTCCATATTGCTTCCATCCCTAAATCTTTGTATTCAATACATTTAACTGATTTAATGTTGTTGTAAGCAAGCTCTGCTCCAGGACCTCCAATTGATCCTAAGTAAAATCCTGAATGCTTTTTACAACTTTCTCTTACTTTTTTTGATCTATTTCCTTTGGCAAGCATTATTAAACTAGCACCTACTGATTGAAAGTCTTCAACATAGGAATCCATTCTTCCTGCTGTTGTGGGGCCAAAAGAACCAGTTGTAAATCCCTTTGGAGTTTTTGCTGGCCCTGCATAATAAATAGGATAATTTTTAAAATAATCTGGAAGATTTTTTTCAGTGTTTAGTCTTTGCTTTAATTTACTATGAGCTATATCTCTTGCTACTATTAGTGGTCCTGTAAGTAAAACTCTGCTTTTTGGAGGAAGAAGTGATAATTCTTTTATTGTCTCCTTGATGGGTTTATTTAAATTGATTTTGGTTTCTTTAGAAGTAAAATTAATGGTTTCTACCTCTGGAAGATATCTAGCTGGGTTTTTTTCTAATTTTTCTAAAAAGATGCCTTCTTTAGTAATTTTTCCAATAGCTTGTCGATCAGCTCCACACGATACTCCGATGCTTATTGGTAAACTAGCTCCGTGTCTAGGGAGTCTTATTACTCGAACATCGTGACAAAAATATTTTCCTCCAAACTGCGCTCCTATGCCTATTTTTTGTGTTTTTTCTAGCAATGATGCCTCACTTTCAATATCTCTAAATGCTCTTCCATTCTTGTTTCCTGATTTAGGCAAAGTATCTAGGTAGTGACATGTTGCAAGTTTTAAAGTTTTTAGGTTCATCTCTGCAGAAAGGCCCCCTATTACAACAGCAAGATGGTATGGAGGGCAGGCAGAAGTCCCAAGATTTTTGACCTTATCTATTATATATTCCATTAATTTTCCACCTTTTATTACAGATGGAGTAGCTTGATATAAAAAAGTTTTATTTGCTGAACCACCGCCTTTTGCAATGAAAAGAAATTCATACGAATCTTCTTCGCTTGTGTAAATATCTAT
>CAYRXL010000013.1:19766-20157 GCA_964428295.1 uncultured Alphaproteobacteria bacterium | reverse complement strand
ATTGATAATAGTAATCATTAACATCAATTGTAAAGTATTACTTTAAACTTAATAGGATAAAAACATAATGACTATAAGAATTTTAATTTTACTTTATATACTTTCCTCACCCTTATTATTCGCGCATAGTAATAAGAAAAAACAATCTCTAAAGTCACATGAACATGGAGTAGGAGTGCTTAATATTGCTCAAGAAGATAAAATAAAAACAGAATTTGATTTATTAAATATTATTTAGAAAATTAAATTTAAAAAAAACTGATTATTTTTTTATAAATTATCTGAAATTATCCTTAATTTACTTGATAAATAATTATGTGCTAAAAATTATTATGATGATATAAGGTACCATATGCTTCCAATAATATCTAATAACAGGGGATGGAAAAGA
>CAYRXL010000013.1:15556-19756 GCA_964428295.1 uncultured Alphaproteobacteria bacterium | reverse complement strand
AGAATAAACTACCAAAAAATAAAAGTTTGGTACTACGGAGATATTGATGAAATTATTATTAAGCAATTATGCCAAAATATAAGAAAGCAAAATAATTTTAATTTAAACTTATTAAAAACAGAAGTAATTAAGTTAAAGGGAAAGTTTGCTTTTATAATTCAAAAAAATAAAAATCTTAATATAGCTTTTGTTGATAGAATTAAGTCAGCACCAATCTTTGTTGCAAAAATATCCAAAAATTATCAGTTTGGCAATTCTGCCTCTCGGTTAAAAGATGAGATGGAAACTAATGAAAAATGTCAAAAATCAGTTTTGTCTATGCGCATGGCAGGCTATTGTATAGGAAGAAATACTTTATATAAGGATCTACTACAATTACTACCCGGAGAGATATGTATAATTAAAAATAATAAATTAAGGTTTCTAAATTATTATTCCTTTATTAGTACAACAAAGAAAAACTTTGAAAAATCTAAAAGCTCTCTTAGTAAAAAGTTATCAAATTTAACACTTTCTATTTTTCAAGAAATACTCAATAAGCACTCAGAAAAAATTGTTGTTCCGCTATCAGCAGGGTATGACTCTAGATTAATAGTATCTGCTTTACATCATTTGAATGCTAAAAATATAATTTGTTACTCTTATGGAAAGAAAAATAATTTTGAGTCAAAAATAGCTAAACAAATAGCAAATAAGTTAAACTATAAATGGTATTTTATAGAATTAAGTAATAAGAAACAAAGAAAAAATTTTTGTTCTAGTTTTTATAAAGAGTACACAAAATTTTCTGATACACTTTCTTCTTGGTCTTATGTGCAGGATCTTTTTGCCGTGAAAGAACTTGCTGAAAAAAAAATTATAAATAAAGAAAATATTATTCTAAATGGGAATACTGGAGATTTTATATCTGGAGGTCATCTCCCAGGTTTAAACAACAAGCTTAATTTAAAAAAAGATAGATTGAAAAATATATTTAACTATATTTTAAAAAAACATTTTTCTTTGTGGGAGGATCACTTTGATAATAAGCAAAAAAGAACCATAAAAAAAATGATATTGGAAAACCTACCCAAAAATCTTAATAATTTACAAAAACAAGAAGAATATAAAATTTATGAGTATGTAGAGTTTTTAAATAGGCAAAGCAATTATGTAATACAAGGACAAAGGGTTTATGATTTTTTAAATATTAAGTGGGAGTTGCCATTGTGGCATGATAGTTATTTAGAATTCTGGAATCGTGTTCCTTATAAGTTTAAAATAAATCAAGTGCTATACAAAGATACTTTATTAAAAAATAATTGGGGTCATGTGTGGGAAAATATTCCTATTAACAAGTACTATGTTACACCCCGTTCCCTCAGATATATTAGAAATATGTTAAAAATTTTTTTTCTATTTAAAAGCAAACAAGATTGGAGAAAATTCGACAAAAAGTACCTTGCTTATTTTACTGAATTAATTCCTCATTATTCTTATTTTAATTATTTTGATATAATTAAAGAAAAAAAAGTAGCAAGAAACGCAGTAGCATGGCATGTTGCTAATTATTTAAAATTAAAAAATCTTATATAATTATTATGCCTGAAAATTTCATACAAACATCCTCACTTAACATAGGCATTAAGAATTTTTATAATTATGAAACTAAAGATTATAAAGTTTCTAATGAGTGTGTAATAAATACTCTTTTGTTAAGCACAGGAAAAAGCTATAAATATGCCTTAGTTACAGCAGATATAATATGGTTTTCAGACCAGTGCGTTAGAAAAGTAACTAATTTAATATCTAAAGAAATAAATATACCAGCAGAAGCAATTATTCTTTCTGCTAGCCATACCCACGGTACACCGAACCCAGAAAAAACTATATGCCATCCTTTTTATTCAAAAGATTTTGATCAGCATGTCACAACTAAAGTACTGGATTGCTTTAAAAAAACAAAAATAAAGAGGAAGAAAAGTGTAAGATTAGAATTCAGAAGAATTGCCAATAACGATTTTTCTATTAATAGAAGAAGAACAGCATTAAGCTTTAAAAATGGCATTAAGTATCAGATGCAAAATCTTCCAAATTTTAAAAAAACTGTTGATGAAAATATTGATTTAATTGATTTTATTCATAAAAAAATAAAAAAAAGTTTAGCTAAAATTATTAAGGTAAACTGTCACCCAGTATCTTCACCTAAAAATTTAATAGGTTCTGACTATATTGGATTCATAAGAAAAAAAATTTCTGACAGGTCTGAAAATGTGTTTTTTTTACAAGGACTTTGTGGAGATATAAGGCCTAAGATAATAAAAGCAAATACAACTATAAAGGATTATTTGATAAAAATTTTAATAGGAAATAGATTCAGAAAACCCAACATATTAGATGCTGAAAATATTGGAAATATAATTGCTTGTCTTATTGATAAGATTTCAAAAAAAAATAAAGGTAGCAAGATACCCTGCATTGGGGAGTGTTCTAAAAGTAGGTTAAATTTAAAGCTTAAAAATGGAGAAATCTTGAAAAAAAAACTAGAAATTACAGTCTGGAATTGGCATCCAATAATCTTTATTTTTTTTAATGGGGAAATATTATCAGGATATAATATATCTAATTATAAAAACAATAAAATAATATGTGTAGGATACACCAATGGAATGATAGGCTACGTACCAACTAAAAATGACATACTTAAAGGAGGCTATGAAGTAGATAAAAGTAGAATTAATTTTCGTATAAAAGAAAGATTATGTGAGACAAATGAAAGCATTATAAAAAATAAAATTAAATCCTTAATTCATAAAATTACTGATAATGAATTATAAATTAGAAATAAAAAAACTTCCTCTTTACAATATAAAAAAAATTAATTTTAATTTTATTAAGCTCGCTTTGCCTAATTTAAATAAAAAAAAATGGAATTGGGAATTTTTGGAAAGTTATCCTATGGGTTATTGCATTAATGCAAAAATAAATGGTATTTATGTAGCGCACAATTCTTTCATACTTAGCAAGTTTAAATTAAATAAAAAAGATATTTTAGTGGCTAAATCTGAAGGTTCTTATGCTGATCAAGAATTAATAAGGAAACTTACAGGTAAAAATCTTAGAGTGTTTAGAGAATTAGTAAAAAAAGCTTTAGAGATAATGAAAAAAGAAAAAATATCTGTAGCATATGGTTTTCCAAATAATTTAGGCCATAAATCATATATTTATGGGGGGTATTCTTTAAAACAAATAGTCATTTATAACAGTAATCTAATAGCTAATTTCAATTATTACTTTTATAAAAAGCACTATAAACTCAATTTTCTATTAAAACCATTTACTAAAATACTTAATGCTCTGTGGAAAAATTTATTCTTAAAAACATTGCTATTATTTTCTGATAAAAGGATAAATTCTGTTTATCCTTTATATTCAAAAGATTTAGTTAAAATAGAAAATTTATTTTTAAAAGTATCAAAGAAGTTTCCTAAAGACTATCTTACAGTTGTAAGAAGCAAAGAATATATAGAGTGGAGATACTTGAAAAACCCTTATCATAAATATTATATCTTTGGACTAAATAAAAATAAGCATTTAGAAGGAATTATAATATTCAATATTGTAAATCATAAAAACTTTAAAAATATAGAAATTAAAGACATTTTCTATACTTGTGAATCTTCATTTAATATTCTTTTATCTTTTTTAATGAAGTGGAGCATTAATAATGATATATCGATTGTAACTTTGTGGGAGGACTTTAATATATTAAAACAAGTAAGCAGTAAAATTTTTTATAAAAATGGATTTATTAAAAATAGAATAAAAACAAAAAAAACTTTGATATTATCCTTGCTGGATAAAAATAAAATAAAAAATGATATTAGTTTAGAATTAAAAAAATACTTAGAGAGAACATAAAAAAAATTTTATTTCTTTTGCTATAATAGAAGAAGCAATACCCTTGCCTAAAATTCTATTTTTAAAATTTCAATTTAGTTTTTTTAGCTTAGAAAAAGCATCTTTAATAGCAGGTTTTCTGGTGGAGGGGGTAGGATTCGAACCTACGTACTCAAATGAGGGCAGATTTACAGTCTGCTGCCTTTAACCACTCGGCCACCCCTCCAAATATTTTATAGTATTATGTAAATACTAATTTTTTAATAGACTATGACTTAGAAAATAAACTTTATCCATATATAACATTTATTGCATTGTATC
>CAYRXL010000013.1:15020-15546 GCA_964428295.1 uncultured Alphaproteobacteria bacterium | reverse complement strand
GTACTAAGTCTTTAACTCTATTTCCAGTCTTTTTTAAAAATATATCCTTCACAATCTTAGTTTATAGAATTTTAATTCCAAATACTTTTGCAATTTAGCATAACTGGGAATCAGCTTGTTAAAATAATTTAGCATTAACATTATTTTTGATTCTTTAAAATGAAAAAGTAGATTAATTTTTTTAAAATTGTATTATATTGTTTAGAGGAAATGATGCCAGTATACCTAGAGTATGGATTAAACTAATATCTAAATAATTGCTTTTAAGTATAATACGATTTTATTTTTCATTAGGCCATCATATTTTCTAAAATTTGAGAGGTTATTGTATGGTTTGATATACCTATAAGGGGTGTAGCTTATAAAATAGGCAAGTTTAACAAATATTGTATTTTATTATGAAAATGGTTTATTTAAAAATAATTATAAGACAGTTAATCCTTTTAAGTTTTTTTATTTTATTATCATCTTATTTATATGCTAGAGATACAATTCTTCCAAACAGCACACCCGAAGAAGTAGGATT
>CAYRXL010000013.1:14393-15010 GCA_964428295.1 uncultured Alphaproteobacteria bacterium | reverse complement strand
GAAAGACTTGAGAAAATAGAAAATATATTTAAGGAAGGTATACAGGAAAAAAAAATTCCGGGAGCAGTAATAGCTATAGCTCGTTACGGAAAGTTAGCTTATTTTAAAGCATTCGGAATGCAAAATCCAATATCTGGCACTCCAATGTCAACAGATTCAATTTTTCGTATTTATTCTATGAGCAAACCAATAGTTAGTGTTGGTGCGATGATTTTGAATGAGGAAGGAAAGTTATATTTATCAGAGCCAGTTAATAAATATATTCCTGAACTTTCAAATATGAAAGTTTCTAAAACAATTAAGAGTGAAAAGGAAGACAATTCTTTTGAGCAAATTGTGGAAATAAATAAAACAATTAAAATACATGATTTATTGCGACATACATCTGGTTTTACTTATGGAGTATTTGGAAAATCTTTCGCAAAAAAAAGACTAAGAGAGTCAGAAATAGGTAACCTTAATCTTGAAAATATTTTATTGAAAGATTACATAAAAACGCTTTCAAAATTTCCACTTGCATATCATCCTAGTGAAGTATGGGAGTATGGTCGTTCAATTGAAGTGTTAGGACGCATAATTGAGGTAGTGACTAAAAACTCTCTTGATGAATTTATTGA
>CAYRXL010000013.1:11795-14383 GCA_964428295.1 uncultured Alphaproteobacteria bacterium | reverse complement strand
AAAATATTTTTCTTCCATTAAAAATGAAGGATACAGGATTTTATGTTTCTAAAAAGGACTGGCATAGAATTGCTGAGCCTTTCAAAAATGATGAAGAACCTAAACTAATAGAGATAAAAGAAAAACCAAAATTTCTTACTGGAGGACATGGTTTAGTTTCTACTGTTGGAGACTATATTAGATTTTGTCAAATGTTATTAAATGGAGGAGAATTAGAAAATAAAAATATACTCAGTAAGAAAACATTAGAATATATGACTACTAACCACTTAGGGAAAAATATAAGCAGAAATACTCCTTATTATCTACCGGGACCAGGATATGGTTTTGGGCTTGGTTTTGCAGTAAGAGAAAGTGATGGTATTTCGTCATGGCCTGGTTCAGAAGGTGAATATTTTTGGGGAGGATATGCTGGAACATATTTTTGGATAGATCCTAAAGAGGAGCTTATTGTTGTTTCAATGACACAATCAGTAATAAATAGGGTGCATTATAGGATGGTATTACGAAATTTAGTATATCAAGCGATAATTAACTAAAACTCTTAAATTTCTTTTTAATTATAATTGACTTTTATATATTTAGCGTAATTTTGTTATATTTGCTGATTTAAGTCTATGTTAGTTTGTTTAGAAAAGGTAACATATTTTTAAACTAAATCCTCCAGCATCATCAATCATTAAAGACAAATAAAAATTTAGAAAGCAATACTATGACAACCAATTACAAGCGGTTTAGATTCTTGTAGGGAAATCTTTAAGCATTTATTAGATAAAATGATCTTGTCATCAATAACTTCATAGAATATTTTGATTAATATATTATGTTATAATCTTTCATCAAATTATTATTAGTACTAATGACCAAAACTTATATGATTTTACATCTGGTGTAATAGATTGGATAATAGAAAAAGAATTAGTTAATAGTATTTTGAATATTAAAACATCTGACCTATTGCATTCAGTAGCAAAAAATATTAGTCTTTCTTTATAGAGCAATGAACAGCAAAAATGAATTTGGTATAGAATCCTATAAAAAGCTAATTAGCTTGATAAAATTAAAAGGGATAAATGTCATAAATTTTCAGCAAGTCTCAAAGGGACGCAAGGGAGTGATAATGAGACACGACATAGACTTCTGTCCGTTGAGAGCTTCAACCATAGCTGAAATAGAGTCAAAAAATGATATATCAAGTACCTATTTTATATTAATCAATTCAGAATTATATAATTTTAGAGAAAAAGATAACTTAAATTCCTTAAGAAATATTTTAGCTCTAGGACATAAAATTGGACTTCATTTTGACTGTTCTATCTACCCTAAAAATTACAGAATCTTAAATAAAGAGTGTAAAAAAGAAGTAAAAATACTAAATGATACCTTTGGTGTAGATATAAATATCGTTAGCTTTCATAGACCTTCAAAAGAACTAATTGGGAATCCTAATAAATTTGGAGGTATAGAGCACACTTATCTACCTAAATTTATACGTGAAATCGATTATTGTTCTGATTCCCAAGGCGTATGGAGATTTAAGAATCCTTTTGATTTAATAGAAAACAAGGATTTTTCTACTCTTCAATTATTGACTCACCCCATATGGTGGACAACCCCTAAAAAGCTATCCCCACATGAAAAAGTAGCATATCATCTTAAGAAAAAAACTATTAAGCTTCATATTGAAGCTGGAAAAAACTGTATTCCATACAGAAAATATATTAAAAACAAATCAAAAATTAATAATTTTAAATAGTATTATTATGCCTCAAAACAAAGATATATACATATTAGGAATTCATGATGGACACAATTCTAGTGCTTCTTTGTCTAAAAACGGTAAAATTATTTCTTCAGTACTTGAAGAAAGATTAACTAGAAATAAAAATGAAGTAGGATACCCTCAAAAAGCTATAGAAGAAGTCATTAGACTTGCAAAAATCAACGAAGGACAACTAAGTTTAGTAGTATATGCTTCTAATTATATGCATGATTCTAGTCACCTAGAGAATATTTCCACCTGGTACTTGGTTGGAAAAAGAGATCAAATTCGTACTTCACTAAATGAACCACAAAGAAAAGCTAATTTCATTAGAAGAAGAGCAGAAAGAATAAAAAAGGTAATCAATCATTTATCATACAATCCTGAAAATGTTTTATTTTTAGAACACCATTTAGCCCATTTAGCTGCAGCATATTACACCGCCCCTAATGTAAAAAAGAACAAACCCATTCTAGGTTTAACATGTGATGGAGCAGGAGATGGAGTAAGTGCAACAGTCTCCAAATGCCTAAATAATTCTATTAATAGGATAAGCTCAACAAACAGACATGCTTCTCTTGGTAAAATTTATTCCAGAATAACAATGCTATTAGGAATGAAACCTTGGGAACATGAATACAAAATTATGGGTCTTGCACCCTATTCGGATCAAGAAGCCGCTAAAGAAGAAGCTAAAAAATTTTCAAAATTACTAAAGTTAAATAAAAAGAATATAACGTTCGAGTTAGCTACAGACCTTTCCATGAATTATTCTTATTTCCATCTTAGAAATGCTTTTGAAAGGGTTAGGTTTGATATCGTTGCA
>CAYRXL010000013.1:1723-11785 GCA_964428295.1 uncultured Alphaproteobacteria bacterium | reverse complement strand
AGGTGCCGTCCAGAAATTTACAGAAAATATGCTGGTAAAATGGGTCAAGGCAGCTATAAAAAATACTGGCATCAGAGATGTAGTATGTGGGGGAGGTGTATTTATGAATGTTAAAGCAAATATGCTAATACAAAATTTACCTGAAGTAAATTCTATGTATGTCATGCCTAGTGCTTCAGATGAATCTCTTTCTATAGGAGCTGCTCTCTACCACTATTACAAGAATAATAATATATTTAATAATGAAAACGGAATTTTAGAAAACCTATACCTTGGTGAGGACATCAAAGACTCTAGCGTCAAACTAGCACTTAAAGAGTTGAAAAGAAATGTATCTTTATCCGTAATTGAAAATAACGTAGAAAACAAAATAATAGATCTTCTAAAAGAAGGAGAACCAATAGCAATCTGTAAAGGTAAAGCGGAATGGGGTGCAAGAGCATTAGGAAATAGGTCTATAATAGCAAGAGCAGATAGCAGAAATTTAGTTGATAAAATAAATGCACAAATAAAGATGAGAGATTTCTGGATGCCTTTTGCACCATCAATATTAGAAGATAACGCAAAAAAATGTATTAGAGACCCCAAATCGATATCTCCTGAATTTATGACTTTTGCCCTACCAACTAAATTAGCTGTTCAAAAAAATCTTATAGGAGGTATGCATCCTATTGATAAAACTTGTAGACCGCAAATATTAAAAGAAAAAACTAATCCTTTTTTTTATAGTCTTTTAAAAAAATACTGCGAAACAACTAATCAACATGGTGTAATTCAAACTTCTTTTAATATCCATGGGGAACCAATAGTAAACAATTCCAATGATGCTTCCTCTACTTTCTTAAGATCAGGTCTACGATATATGTTAATTGGTAATTACTTAATTTCTAAAAACTAATTTTTATGATATAATTGCTTATGGCAAATCAAACCATAAATCAAAAAGATAAATTTATTTGCTATTGTTCTAGGGTTACTTTCAAAGCCTTTATAGAAACCATTCAAAATAATTCCTCTGATGATTTGAATAAGATATGTAAAGATAAGAATATAGCTGTAAAATGTGCAGCTTGTTTGCATAACATAGAAGATGTTTATATGCACCTTAGAGGAACAAGCAAAAATGAACTTAGTAGAACAATTAAAATAAAAGACCAAGTTCCCATTACAAGGCAAATACTTAACTTTTTAGATTCTCTAAGTGGCACTATTTCTGTCAAACAGTATGGTTTTCTCCCTATGTTAGCCTCTAAAAACATTGAAACATGGATGATAGTATCAAATGACAAACCCAACAGTATAGAAGTAGAACCAGTAGAATACAAATTAGCCTATGATATTTACAATAGCGAAGGAAAAAAAATCAAATCAATAAAAAAAACCCTTAAACCTCACAAAATATATAAAGTATGCTTAAACAAATATCTTACTAATTTAAACGAGACTTTACTAAATTACTTTGTAAGGATTACTAGACAGGCTACAAGCAGAGGATTGAGGGGATCAACAAGGCCTCACTTTATATATAAAACAAACGATTCAATGTCTTCACTACATACACAAGATGGAGGAAGATTAAAGTTTAAAACAGAAATCTTTCATAAAAACAAGACCGAACTTAGATGGCTTTTTTTAATAAACCCTAACAAAAGACCTGCAAAGTTTACGAATGAAATTCTTTTAAGAGATAATAATAATCTAAGAGAGAGAAAAATGATGAAAATAAATTCGAACGGATGTTGTCTCTTGCCACTTACTACTTTTAACATAAATAATGCCAGGACTCTGATATCATTAAAATCTGACAAATATATTAAACCCTACCTCATTATCTCAGATAAAAACTTTAGCAATATCTCAGCGGATCACCTTTAAAATGAACTTTTCTTACTTTATACCAATAATTAATTTTGGTCCTTTAAAAGACACAATTTTTACACAAACTTTGCCACTAGAAAAAATGAATGATTTAATCATTGGAAAATTTGCAAAATTTGAAGTTCTCAGGCAAATTTTTTCTAATGGCAAAATTATTGAGGAAAGCTCATCAATTATAGAGTTTAAAAATAACTTATGGATAAATAGAACAGGAGAAGAATTCATTTGGAATTCTACAATGAGAGATAATCAAACTTGTTTCATAGAAACGCATATTAATCTTTTAGAAGGAAGAGGAATTAAGGATACTATGCTCCCAGGTTTTTATGTATTTTATAACAATAAAAAATATAAGACATATCTTAGTTGTGGCAATTACAAATACGCAAATATTAGAGTTATAATGCAAATGGAAGAATTCGGAAAATGGGTTGATGGTTTTCCTGCAATAAGTATCGATTATGACCTAAAGACTACTTACTCCTTAATTATTATTAATCCTTACGTCGGAAACTCTTCTTTTGATATTGAAGTAAATGAACTCAATTTATTTCACTGTATAAAAGTTAAGTCAAGATCAGTTGGAATATTTGACTTTTCTTCCCTAATTAAAAATAATTGGACTGGGCAATTTTACATAAATGGAACAAAAAGAGGAATAATATATTTAATTAATCATAAAATTGGAAATATTTATAACATAAGCACTCTTGAGCACACAGATCCATTTAGAGCTGAGTTAACATATAAACCTAAACTACAGCACTTAAGATCTAATATACACGAGCAAATTAAAAAATTAAAAGAACATTGGAAATCTGAAAAAATAATGTAGGATATTCCATTATCATTTATATAAACTTAACCTTGGATTTATAAATGCTATCCATTAAAAAAATAACTTTAATAATTATTTTTTTTGCAATTGGTTTGTTTTTAATAGAGGCTTCATCAAAATTAATTCTTTTAACCTATGAATATTTCCACTCGGATAGAGTAGATAAAGCACTAAAAGAAGAAGGAATTATTTTACAAAATTCTACTCAAACGAGGTATGATCCTGTTGTAGTAGAGCAAGTTGACGAAGCGATAAGGTCTTCTTACTATTATAGCAGCTACGTAATATGGAAGTATAGACAATATAAATCTGAGCATGTTAATCTAGATGTAGACGGCTACCGGATAAATCAAAATAATTTAATAGAAAAACCTAGTAATAAAAAAAGAGAGAAAAAAATATGGTTTGTTGGGGGGACTGAGGTATTTGGTTATAGAAATAGCGACAAGTTTACTGTCCCTTCTCAGTTAGAAAGAATATTAAATAATAAATTCGACTCTACCATTTTTAAAGTTAAAAATCATGGGCAATTAAGTTATTCTTCTACACAAACTTTACTAGGCTTAAGATTAGACCTCTTAAAAAAAGAAAGCCCTGACATGATAATAGTTATGAATGGGTTTGATGATTATAAAAACTTTTGGAAATGCATATCTATAGATTGCACAGATTTTTACACTCATGACTTTTTAAAAAAGTATTGGATTATGCGTAATCAATTAGATTTCTTTGACGAAGAGGTAGTTTTATTTAGATTGAAACATGAATTATTTTATAATACTTCCTTACTGTTTAAGAAAGCTAAAAAGTGGTTTTTATTAAATAAAGCACAAAAGAATATAAGCAAATGGAAATACAACTACAAAGAAAAAGTCGAAAATTACAGTTCTGATATTACAAACATGTATAATAAATACATCACTTTTTATTTATCAAATATGAGAGATATTATGTATTTAGCAAATGAGAATAATATAAAACTGGTTTTTGTTCATACACCAATAATCTTTAATTCCAAAAAGGTGTTTGTTGCCCATGAGCCTGTTGATAATTTTCATTTAGCAACCTACTTTTTTGCTATGCCTTTTGATAAACTAGACACTTTAACTACTATACCTTCTCACCAAATATTAAGAAAATGGTTTTGGAACAAACAAGATTTTATTGAAGGATATAATGATCAAAAGAATAAATTAAAAGATATGTCCAGCAAAGAGGATGTTTATTTTCATGATATCAATCCAGACATAGAAGAAAATAGCCTAATACCAATATTTGAAAACATCGCAAACCCTACAGACAAAGGAACAAAGGTATACGCAGAATCTCTCTCCAAATTGTTATTTAAAATCTATTCAGAAGAAGATAGATAATCTAAATAAACTATCAAAGAATATTATGAATTTTATTAAAAATAATTTCAGATATTATTTCTGTTCCATGATACGTAAAGTGAACTAAACTAGTAAAAATAGGCAAATGGTCTATCTTCTGCAATTTATCTCCTAAGTCTAAGTAATTCACATCTCTTTTAATAGCTAATTTGTCCAATCTTTCATTTTGTCTCTCATAATTTATTCTATACTGATCATAGTCTAAAAAATACTTCCTCTGAATTTCATAAGTTGGTATATTTTCTAAGCTAGATAGCTCTTCATCTTGTAAAGCAAAATATTCAATTTTTTTATGCTTTATTATATCTATTTCATCTCCCACTAGTTTTTTATCTATATTATAAATTAAGGGTTGCTGAATCAGGACCACCTTAATGTTGTTTGATGAAGCATGTTGAACAATTAGATCTATGTTTCCTATATAGAAATCATTAGCCAACTTTGAATTCAAGTCAAAGATAGTTTGGTAGTAATTTTTATTTTTAACATAGTCTTTTTTAAATTTTTCTAAATTTAATGTATACAATTTAAAAGCCAACCATTTCTTTACTAATCTAGCCATATTTAGAGTATTAGAAAAAGTTTTAAAAAAATTATGTTCAATTATTTCATAAGCTACAAACTCATTCATTTTTTTATGCTCCCAGCCTTCATATAAAATATCATAGCTAACTGCCCAAGTTCTTAGAGCAATTAAATAGTCTGAACTTCCTGATAACGATGCGGTTTCGTAATCATTATATCCATTCATTACTATTATCATATCAGGTTTTTTTTCTTCTATTAATTTAAGTCTAAAATGTAAGTAATCTTGTAATGAGTTATAACCATCCACTCCCATATTTTTTACTATGTAAGTGTATTTTGTTTCAATTTCATTCAGTTTCCTTTCTAAAGTCGAAGCTATAGTCTCTTTGTCAGAATTACTATACCCAAAAACTGCTGATGAGCCTAAAATCCAAATGATTTTAGGTTTTTCTCCATCAGTTTGATTAGTTAGAATTCTATTTCCATTATCTCTAATTCCGTTTTTATTTACATTTAAATACTCTGAAGAAAAACTAGCAGGTCTATAAGGTAGATAAGTATAATATTCGTTACCAGGAACATTTTCATAATTCTTAAAATCTCTTAGTAACCCTGGTTTATCTGTATAAGATTGAATGTCTGCAACAATTGAATCCTGCTTTTTTATCTTACTTGGATTTTCTTTTAAAAAGGTTTCAGATAAACCATAAATTTTAGGAATAAATGCTGAGATTTTTTCTATAGAAAACAATATCATAAAAACTATAAGAAAATTTGCAAATAGTCTTATAAAGATTTTTTTCTGAAAATTTAATTTTTTATCATTTATTTCAGAATAATTAGGTCTTATCTTTAAAAAGGGTTTTTCAATTATATAAAAGCTAGCAACAGAAAAAAATATAATAAAAAAAATGTATAAGAAAAAATTACTTACCATACTAAAACTGTTATCATTAATAAGAAGTTGAAATATTAGTGTATGCAAAAGATATGTACTGTATGAAGTATGAGCTAGGAAGGACGAAGGTATTGTAATCAAATTTTTAGAGTTTACATATGAATTGAAATATCTAGAAGAGATCACAATACACATAGCACTCAAATTCGCTAATATCACAAAATAAAAAACATGTTTGTTTAGAAAAAGTACATAACTCAATACAAATAGAAATAAAGCTAATAAAAATAAAGTTGAAAGCAATGTTTTAGATATTTTTTCATAATCCTTAGTTATTAAATAAGCAACATACCCAATAGCTATGCTATCCAATCTAAACACAGTAATCCTATGAAAGTTAATATCATAAAATATCTCGTAATAAATTTTTACCAAAACAAAAGTTATTATAAATATTGTTAATAATTTACCTTTACTAAAGTTGAGTCTAATCATCAACATACCAAAAATGGGAAATATAAAGTAGAACCACTCTTCAACAGCTAAACTCCATGCCGCTATAAAAAAGTTATTAGTTTCATCGAAAGTAAAAAATGAATAAATAAAAGTAGAAAACTCAAAAAATTTAGTAGAAAAGAGAGTGTTATTTATAGTTGCCAATAAAATAAGAACAAAAAAGAATATCGGTAGTGTTCTAAGCCATCTTCTTAATAGAAAAGTTTTTAAGATATTAAAAGAGGGGTTTTTAAAACATAGGTCTAATTGTCTTCCTAAAACAAATCCACTTAAAATAAAGAAAATTTCTACCGCAAAAACAGATAAAAACTCTAAATCGTCCGATTTCATTCCGTAAAAAAGAAAAAAATGAGGAATTGCAACTAACCATGCAGCAAAACCTCTCAAAAAATCTAATGATACGTAGCCTCTTGCTAAAAAAATACTTTTATTAAACATTGATAACATCAAAATTTATATATAAACCTAATTTCTGAAATGTCTTCATTGTGTAAAACTATAATTAAAATAATTAGAATCGCTAGAATTAGACCTGGATAATAGAACCAGAAATGACTTTTAAGTCTATATTTTAATATATTCTTAATTACCATCGCTTAAGTTTACTAATTTTAAGTTTTAACATGTTTAATTACTTTTAAATTTTCTAATCAAGATCAAAATTCTTTCTATAATCTTTAAGTAAATTTTTATTTTGCTTGCTTTTTTCTAAGAAGTATTTTCCTATAACTAATATATCCATATTAGTTCCCATAAAACATCTAAAAGCATCTTCTGGTGTACAAACTATCGGCTCACCTCTAATATTAAAACTTGTATTAACTAAAACAGGGCAGCCAGTTTGCTGATAAAATAAATTTATTAAATTATAGTATATTCTATTATTTGTTTTGCTTACAGTCTGAACTCGAGCAGAGTTGTCTACATGAGTAACTGCAGGTATTAGAGATCTTTTCTGTTCTAATTTTTTTAGCCCTTTTTCTTGATTTTTAACCTCTATTAAGCAATCTTTACTAACATTAGATACTACAAGCATATATGGACTATTCGTTTTTAAATCAAACCATTTATTTGCATGCTCTTCCATCACTGATGGTGCAAATGGTCTAAAGCTTTCTCTAAATTTAATTTTAAGATTGAGCTCCTTCTGAATTTTTAAATTTCTAGGATCAGCTAATATTGACCTAGACCCAAGAGCTCTTGGTCCGAATTCCATCCTACCTTGAAACCATCCTATGACTTTTGAAGATTTTAATTGCATAACAGTCTGGGATAATAATTCTTTTTCTTCGTAGACTTTGTATGTTGCTCCTAAATAATCTAAAATACTTTTAATTTGTTTAAAAGAATATTTTTGACCTAAAAGACTACCTTTCATATCATCAGTGTTCTTTTTTACTTTTCTTTTATTATTAAAATGCTTATACCAAACTAATAACGCAGCACCTAAAGAACCTCCTGCATCACCTGCAGCAGGCTGTATCCATATATTATCAAAAATCTCTTTTTTAACTATCCTGCCATTCGCAACACAATTTAATGCTACCCCACCAGCTAAACACAAATTTTTTAAATTAGTTTCTTTTTTAATATTAATATCAATTTTTTCTATTATTTCTTGAGTTACAAATTGAATGGAAGCAGCAAGATCCATATGTTTTTGTAAAATAGCACCAGCCCTATCTCTTGTTTGAACTTTAAATAAATTTTCAAACTTTTTATTTATCATACTATGTCCTGTACAATAGTTAAAATAATCCATATTAAGTCTGAACGAACCGTCTTCTTTAATATCTATAAGATTATTTATAATAATATCTATATACTTTGGTTCTCCATAAGGAGCCAATCCCATTAATTTATATTCACCTGAATTTACTTTAAATCCAAGATATGCAGTAAAAGCTGAATATAATAAACCTAAAGAATGCGGAAATAATATTTCTTTATCTATATTGATAATATTATTTTTACCATGAGATACAGTGGAAGTAGCCCACTCTCCTACTCCATCAACAGTAAGTATAGCAGCCTCATCAAATCCAGATGGATAAAATGCTGAACTTGCATGGCTCAAATGATGTTCAGAAAAAAGCACTTTATCTTCAAGAGAACCATTATAGTTTAGTCCTTTTATTTCATTAATAAGATTTTTCTTCTGAAATAATTTATCCTTTATCCATAAAGGAAGGGCATTCTTAAATGAATTGAATCCCCTAGGAGCAAAAGTTATATATGTTTCAAGTAATCTATCAAATTTAAGAATTGGCTTTTCATAAAAACAAAAATAATCAATGGAGTTTATATCAATATTACAAATATTTAAACATGCTCTAATAGAATTTCTCGGAAAAGAATTATCATGTTTAATTCTAGTTAGTCTCTCTTCTTGAATTGCAGCTAATATTTCTCCATCCCTAATTATAGCGGCTGAACTATCATGATAATATGCAGAAAGCCCAAGTATATACAATTAAATGTTCCTTAATTTCACTTTAGAAAATTGTATATATGAAAGGAGATATAGCAGTACCTTGAGTAAGTACTATTAGAAATCCAAATAAGAATATAACCAGCAATGATGGTATCAACCAAAATTTCTTATTAGAAATTAAAAATTTTACTAGTTGTACTATGGTAGACAATTGATTACACGCATAAAAAATTAAACAAAATTAAAACTGGTTATCCATATTAAATTTATCAGAATCTTCCTTGCTTTTTTTTATCCAATAGGAGTTTATTGATTTACTATAAGCTCTACTCATAGGATCTTTTTTAAACACTTTCATAATAATAGAAGTAGGAATTATTACAACCGTAAATATTATGAACAAAATTATTGGGTTAGTTACTTTATTCAATAATAGACCAAATTTATTCCACAATAAATTTGGATATTTAAAAACTACAGGTTTTGCAAATGAGCATATAAGAATAATTAGAGCAATAATTAAAACAATAATTCTAATTTTACCTCCATTAAGAATAGGAAAAAAAGCAACTATAGTAAAAACAAGAGAAAACAATAATCCAAAGCTTCTATTTGAACTAAATTTCATTTCTTTTGTTTGAGTTGTATTTTCATGAAAATTGTCCGTTTTCATAAATTTCTTTCTAATTATTATTTACTACATTGTATAATTTTTCTTTAATTTCATTAAATATTATATTAGCTATCTTTTCTGACCCCTTAGGTGTGGTATGTAGATCATCAAAAAAATCTCCTACTTCAGGTTTATAAATTTCATCTAATTTTACAATTTTATAACTATTAACATTTGCAAATTTTTTAGTCTCTTCATTGATTAAATACAGCCGTTTCGAAGATAGACCATCATATTTTATCTGAGTAACAAATATAGGAATTATGACATATTTATCTAGAAAATATTTTAACTCCTCAAGATTCTTTCTATAAAATAACAGCGTCTTCTCTTGTCTAATATTCATTTCCCTCTGATCATAAAGATATTTAGCCTCATCATAATCAACGTATTTAAAATTCTTATACAATTCCTTTTTATTTAAATCATAAACAACTTTTTCTTTATCCATATCTAAATATACATTCTTAATTTGTTTTGTTTTGGAAATAAAAAAACTGTTGTTTACTATATAATCAATAATGTTTTCTAACTTACCTTCCCTAAATGTTTTATTTTCTATATCGATCTCAAAATTATTATTTTTTAAGTTATAATCACTTAAAACATCTGCATCATTATGTCCTGAATAAAAAATAACAACTTTAGGTCTAAAATTATTTAATTGAGGAAACCAAAATTTAAAATCATTAATATATCCTTTTGTGCTCTTACCATTTACTGAAGCATTAGCAACTAATAATTTCGCATCAATATTTTCTAACAATCTATTTAAGTTTCCTACTATAGTGAGCTTCTCAGGCAGGGGCGTTTCATCTCCAGTACTTCCCCCTTCAAAAACTATCTTAATATCTCTTGGTTCAATATTTTCATCCATTCGAAAACCAAAAAAGTTTCTTACAT
>CAYRXL010000013.1:0-1713 GCA_964428295.1 uncultured Alphaproteobacteria bacterium | reverse complement strand
ACATATATAAAATTATATTTTTCATTATTAAAGCTAGCCTCAATTTTATAATTAAGCAGCCTTTTATGTCTCATTTGATAACCAAAGTTATTCTCAGAAAACCAATCTCCAAAAAATAATTCTATAAAGAGACAAAGGACAAAAAATACAATTGAATTAAATAAAATTAGTTTTCTGTACAACAACTCAATCACCTCTTCTATTATTATTTATCTAATTGTGACTTAATGAAGTATATAACTGTAAATAAAACCTATAATCTTAACCAGTAAATTTTCAAAATCTAATTATTTAATTTCAATAATATTACTACAAAATTTTAATAATGCTTTCTTATGAGTGATGACTATCATAGTTATACTTGTAGCTTCATTGATTTTATTTAAAGTTTGAAAGATCTCAAGTTCATTTTTATGATCTAAGTTGCTAGTTGGTTCATCTAAAATCATAATTGGCTTTTCAGATGCTATACCTCTTGCTATTTCTAACCTTTGAAGTTGTCCTCCTGATAAACCAGAGCCACTTTCTCCAATAAAGTAATTATACTGATTTGGAAGATTTGCTATAAAATCATGAGCATTTGCAAGTTTTGCTGCATAAATACATTTTTCTATTCCTATATTATCCTTATTATAAGTTATATGATCAAAAACAGATCCTCTAATAAAAATTGGACTTTGATCTATATATGCACAATTTTTTCTTAATTCTTCAATATTAATCTTATTTAAGTTTCTATCATTTATAAAAATATCACCTTTACTAGAATTCAAAAGTCGAGGTAATAGATTTACTAAAGTTGTTTTACCAGAACCAGAAGGACCTGAAATAGCATTAATTTGCCCACCTCTAATAGTACAAGAGAAGTTATTAATTACAAAATCATTGTCTCCCAAATATTTAAAGTATACATTTTTGTATACAATTTCTTTTATTGGTTTTGGAATATTTTTTTCACCTTTTATTTCTTCTTTTTGCAAGTCTGCTTTTTTCAAAATATCTAGTATGGTAATACTGGAGGTATTAAATCTTATATAGCTTTGTAAACCTTCAATAGTAGATTTAAGAGTCGGTACAAATCGAGCTAATAAAATAGCAAACATACCTAAAATTGATAATGGGAAACCAAGACTTACTGCAAAAACTAATAGGGGAATTGCAACTGCAATAACTAAAGGTTCAACCCCTGTTGCAGTTATTGCACTAATTTTAGCTAGTTTTACATTATTTTTATACTGTTTTTCCAATATGTTCCCAGTATTTCTCATTTCTATACTATACATATTGTTTAATTTTATTAGCTTCAGAGCCAAAAACCTATCAACAAAATGTTCAGAAAATTGATTATTCAATCTTATTATTGATGTAGCTAAATTTTGTATCTGCACATTAATCTTTTTAATTAAAATGGCCATAATACTTCCACAAAAAAGTAGAATTAAAGTAGCCTCATATGATAATATTGTCATAATAGCCAAATATGCTGTTAAAATCATTACACCTGATATCAATTCAAATGGGGCAATCGCAGCAGTGCCCACATTATCTATTTCCTTGTTAATTAAGTTTATTTTTGACCCCGTACTAAAAGACTTATTATACTTAAAATCCACCATCATAAATTTATTAAAAAGTACCATCCTTAAATTTTTTACTAATAGAAATTTTGTTATTTCGGCTGTTACTATTTTTGTATAATTAGTTAGTTGTCTT
>CAYRXL010000012.1:14572-20514 GCA_964428295.1 uncultured Alphaproteobacteria bacterium | reverse complement strand
GTACGTGAGCTGGGTTTAGAACGTCGTGAGACAGTTCGGTCCCTATCTGCCATGCGTGTAGGATACTTGAGAGGATCTGTCCTTAGTACGAGAGGACCGGGATGGACATACCTCTGGTGTACCTGTTGTCACGCCAGTGGCATCGCAGGGTAGCTAAGTATGGAAAGGATAACCGCTGAAAGCATCTAAGCGGGAAACCAACCTCAAAACTAGGTATCCCTTGAGAGTCGTGGAAGACTACCACGTTGATAGGCCAGATGTTGAAGCATAGTAATATGCGTAGCTAACTGGTACTAATAGCTCGATCGGCTTGAAATATCTTGTACAGTAATAAGTCTTTCTTGTGATGGTTTAGTTTAACTAATGGTATTTAGATAACCTGGTGGTTATTGCGAAGATTCCGTACCCGATACCATTCCGAACTCGGAAGTAAAAGTCTTCAGCGCCGATGGTACTTCGTCTTAAGGCGTGGGAGAGTAGGTCGCTGCCAGGTTTTCAAAGTACCAAAGACTTTTAGGTTTTAGTCAAATAGTGTTACATTAAACATGAATCAAAATACTAGCGCGGGGTGGAGCAGCCCGGTAGCTCGTCAGGCTCATAACCTGAAGGTCGTAGGTTCAAATCCTACCCCCGCAACCAAAATCTATGTAAACAATGATATAAGATGATGTGCATAATTTAACTAAATATCATGATTTTATGATGTTTGAATTGCTAGTGTTGGTGCTGATGCTCAGCTTCTACTTTAAAATATACTTTTACTGCTTTTTTTTGTTCAAATATTAAGTTAATTACGACCAGCTCTTGAATTTTTAGCTGCTTAGTAAAGTCATAAAACATAATATGGGTTTTCATAGGTTTAAATTCAAAAGTATGATTGGGTTTTATAGTAATTTTATCATTTATTTTCCTCATTTTAACAATATCATTTTCAATTTTTGTTTCATGTATATCGGAAGATTTTGCAATATTTGTCTCAACCCCTATCAAATGAATTTCATCTTTACTCTTATTGTATATTGTAAAATATCCAGCACCAGTTTCAGAATGTTCTGAGGTTATTTTTAGTAGTGGATTTTTTATTATGGTAAAACCATAATCAAATTCAGTTGAGTTTACTGAAAAAGATATAAAAATTATAATATATATTAGTAATTTCATTATAAGAAAATTGTTAAGTGAGTAAAATAATAATGATGATAAATTACTCTACAAAAAAATCTATTAGAAATATTATTTTTAATAATTTAATTTTAGGAAAACTCTAAGGGCCATATGTTTTTTTCTCGAAAGTATCTTAATTTTTTAGTTTTAGTTTTAGCTGGAGAAATGGTTTTTAGCTTGCCATTTCACATTCCTAGATTCTTTAGGTCTACTTTTTTAATAGAACTTGATTTGACTAACACACAACTAGGAGGTTTGTTTGCCATTTATGGTTTGACAGCTATGATTTCATACTTTCCTGGTGGTTGGCTAGCAGACCAATTTAGGGCAAAATATTTAATTTCATTTTCTTTGCTTACAACATCTTTAGGTTCAGTGATATTGTTAGGATTGCATAGTTATATGTCTTTATGTATTTTATATGCATATTGGGGTATAACTACAATTCTTTTATTTTGGGGTGCTTTAATTAAGACAGCAAGAAATTGGGGGGGTAGTCATTTTCAGGGACTTACTTTTGGTATATTAGATGGAGGCAGAGGTCTAATAGCTGCTATTTTTGCATCGGGAGCGTATTTCACTTTTTCATTTTTATTAAAGCATTCCTTTTTCTTTTCTGCTTTAGATTCAGTAATTATCTACTATTCATTTATGACCTTTATGGTAGCTATTTTTAGTTGGTTTTGCTTGTCTGACAATGCCGAAGACAAAGTTGGTAAATATAGAACTGAAAAAAACGTTTTTAACTTTGTAACTAATAGAAAGATAATATTTCAAGCTATAATTGTTTTTTGTTCATATACTGCATATAAAAGCATAGATAATTTCGCGCTTTATTTTTATGATGTATTAAAGATGAGCGAAAAAGAGTCAGCTAAAATTATGACCTTACTAGCTTACCTAAGACCGTTTTCGGCTATTATTGCCGGAGTTATTGCTGACAGATTTTCAACTGGGAAGACTATAGTATTTCTATTTTTAATACTTTTATTTTCCTATGGTTCATTATCTCATATACTATATGAAGAAAAAGTTATTTTTATTATTTTTGTTAATATAATAATAACATTAGTCTCTGTATACTCGCTTAGAGGTATCTATTTTGCCCTTTTGGAGCAAACAAAAACCCCCAAAAATGTGACTGGGCTAGCCGTAGGTGTAATATCACTTGTAGGATTTATGCCCGATATTTTTTATGGACCGATTGCCGGTGTTTTGCTGGATAGTAATAGGAATATTATTGGTCATCAAGACTGTTTTAATTTACTATTTATAGTTTCACTGATTGGTATGTTGTTTTCTCTTTTATTGGTAAAGACTTTGAAGAGATAAAATAAACTGAATGAAACAGTAGTTTGCTGAAAAAAATAATTTTATTATGAATATTAAAATTCTACTTTTTGCTCTTCTACTTTTATTTTGTTCTATACAAATTATTTCAGGAGAAACTGCAATGAGTAATTTTACAGGAGAGAACAATGTTAGTTGGGATTTTATAACTGATGGAGTGATGGGAGGCATTTCAAGAGGAAAAATAGAGTTTTTAAAAGAAAACGATAAATCATTTTTTAGAATGACTGGACTGATAAGTACTGAGAATAATGGAGGTTTTATTCAGTATAGAAGGAAATTAGTTGAAAAAGATTTGCGAGTTAAGAATGGAATAGAGATAGAAGTACGAGGAAATAATGAAATATACTATGTACATATTAGAACTAAGGGTACAATATTACCATGGCAATATTATCAAGCTTCTTTTAAGACAAAAGAAGCATGGAAGAAGATAAAGTTGCCTCTTGTTGCCTTTAGAAGGTCGGGTTGGATGATGGCTAGAAAAATCAATCATCTTACTATAGAATCTATCGCTATAGTAGCATTTGGTAAAGACTATTCAGCAAGAGTTGATGTATCAAGTATACTTTTATATTAAGTGATTATTTTAGGGATAAACCTTATATGAGTAGGAATGAATACAATTTTTATCATACATTTAGAGTGAGGTATGCGGAGGTAGATGCTCAAGGAATTGTTTTTAATGCACATTATCTTACATATTTTGATTGTGCTATGACTGAATATCTTAGAAACTTAGAATATGACTATGTTTTAGAAGTGAAAAAAAGAAACGAAGATTTTCATACTGTAAAGACAATGGTAGAGTACAAAAAACCAATTTTATTTGATCAAGTTATAGATTGTTGTATTAAGGTACTAAAAATTGGTAATTCTAGTCTTCATTTTGCTTTGGAAATACACCCTAGTGGTGTGGATGGTATTCTAGCGTATGGAGAGGTAGTGTGGGTTAATGCAGATCAGAACACGAATAAGGCATCCCCATTGCCTAAAACGTTACGGTCAAAGATTATAAACTTTGAGAAATATATATAGTTTTATTTGATTTTAATTTTTTTGATTTGATTAGTGATTTTAATAATAAAACTATAATCGTAAGCGAGTTCCTCTATTTTATTATCCCTTCCTGTTTTGCCTCCGTGTCCTGCGTTCATTTCAGTCTTAAGTAGAAGTATATTATTATCTTTTTTATAGTCTCTTAATTTGGCTACGAATTTAGCTGGCTCATCAAAAAGAACTCTATTATCTGATAGGCTGGTTGTAATTAAAATATTTGGATATTTCTTGAAGCTTATATTGTTGTAGGGTGAGTAAGAATATATGTATTCAAAATGTCTCTTTATACGTTTTGCATTTCCAAATTCTTGAAATTCCCCGATTGTTAAAGGTAATGAATGATCGAGATTTGTGGTTAAAGTATCAACAAAGGGTACAGCCATAATTGCTCCTAAAAATAATTCTGGTGCTTTATTTAACACCGCTCCTATTAAGAGACCACCTGCACTTCCACCCATTCCTATAATACTGCCTTTTTTTGTATAATTATTTTCTATTAAAAAATTAGATACACTCAGATAATCTTCAAAAGAATTCTTTTTATTCATCATTTTACCTTCTTTCCACCATTTCATTCCTCTTTCCATGCCTCCTCTGACATGGGCAACTGCCCATATAAATCCTCTATCAATTAAACTAAATTTTGATGAAGAAAAATCAGTTCCTAGAGAGTATCCGTATGCACCATATCCATACAATATCAAATTTGCTTTTCCATTTAGCAGCGTATCCTTATGCCTAATTATTGTAATAGGAACTTTTCTTCCATCATGTGAGGTGCTTTCCTTTCTTTCTACCATATAATTACATGATTTATATCCTGACGGTATTATTTGTTTTTTGATTAATTTTTTTTTCTTAGTTTTTAAATCATACAAATATGTTCTATAAGGAGTCCTAGGCGATGAGTATGAAATATGAACTAGATTTGTATTTCTATTTTCTTGTCTTAATTTAATGCTAGGAACATGCAGTTCTTCTTTGCTAATTTTAATTTCCTCCTCTACATCATTTTTTAGGTTTCTTAAATATATTTTTTCAAGTACGTTAGAGGTTTCATATCTAATCATCCAGTCTTTTAAAAATAGAAAGCCTCCTATCAGAACTTCATTTTTAGAGGGAATTAATTCTTTTAGTTTTAAAGTATTTTTATGTGGGCATGTACATATTTTAAAGTCGTCTGCATTTTCATTTGTATGAATATAAAAATTGTTATTCCAAGAATCAATTGAGTAAATTATTCCTTTTTTATTCTTTTTAAATAATTTGGGCCTTGAGAATATATCTGAGGTTGGGAAATAATAAACTTCTGTAGAAGAATGGTCTCCTGAGCTGATAAAAAAGAATTTCTTGTCAGATGATATGCTTAGATCAACTGAAAATCTCTTATTCTTTTCATCAAAAATTAAAATGTCTAAATTTGGAGACGTTCCAATTTTATGAGCAAAAATATTCTTTTTTCTGTGAAATTTGTCAAGTTTAGTATAAAATATGTATTTGTCATCAAGAGAAAAAGTAATTCCACCAGATGTATCTTTTATTCTTTCTGAAACCAACTTATTTTTAGAAATATCTCTTATATAAATTGTATAATATTCGGAACCTTTTAAATCTAATGAATAGCTCAATAATTTATCATTATGGCTTACACATAAAGATTCTACGTCAAAATAATTAACTCCTAATTTTTTTTTCTCTTTTTCTCCATTCCAATATTCTTCGATTTTATTTCTTCCATTTCTTTTTCTGAGCATTATAGGATAATTGCTTGTTTTTGTAGTTTTACTCCAATAGCTGTATCTTTTATATTTAAATGTTAAGCTTTTATCAGAAAGTTTAATCTTTGCCTTGATTTCTTTGAATAATAATTTCTGTATGCTAGATGATTCCTTTAGATAGTTTTTAGCATATATGTTTTCATCTATTAAATATTTTCTTACTTCTGGGTTAAGTTTATTAGGATCTTTTAAAACCTCTAGTATGTTATCTTGATGTATCCAACTGTAGTAATCTTTCCAGGATTTTCCGTGTAGCTTTTTAGTTTCTAGTTTTTTTCTTAACTTAGGAGGTTTCATAGATACAATTAATTTATTTATATAGATTTTATAAAGTTATTCATTCTTTTTCTTACTCTCATGCTTACTAAGTCTCCATAGCTAGAATTGATATTTTCAAACATATGATCGATTCTAGATGTAGCTGGAATAGCACAAGTAACATAAGGATGTGATATAATAAATTTTAAAAAAAATTCAGGCCAATTTTGAATGCCTTGTTTTTTAGCCCATTCTGGAACATTTTTGTTTTTTACTATATTGAATAATCTACCACCTCTAAATGGTCTATTGGCAATTACAGCGATTTTGTTC
>CAYRXL010000012.1:8669-14562 GCA_964428295.1 uncultured Alphaproteobacteria bacterium | reverse complement strand
AATCCAAATTTTTACCTACCTTGACCACGATACTTTGTCCTTTTTTGTTTATTATATCGATGACTTTTTTGTGCCTAGTTCCGTGAGATGTAGTTATTCCTATGTACTGTATTTTACCTATTTCTTTAAGTTCCATTAAAGTTTCTAGATGTTTTTCATAGTTCACCAAATTATGAATTTGAAAAAGATTAAACTTATTTAAGTTCCATAATTTAAATGAATTTGCTATCTGTATTTTTCCATGTGAGGTATTTGGTGTCCAAACCTTAGTTGCAGAAAAAAGGTTTTCTTTGTTATTTAAGTTTGCAAAGCATTTGCCTAGCGTTTTTTCTGCTCTTCCATACATTGGAGACGAATCTATAATTTGACCTCCATAACTAAAAAATATTTCAAGAATTTTTGTTCTTTTTTTTATAAGTTTTTGATCGTTCCCAACGTTAATAGTTAACCTGGGTCCCATGCCTATTGCAGTTATTTTTTCAGCGGATGATGGTATAGTTTTAGTTATAATTGTATCATTAGGCTGGCTATAGCTTTCCCTGGTTATTGTTCCAATTAGACTACATACAGGTATATATGATATAAACTTTCTTCTACTGATCATTGTATTTATAATTTAAATTAAATAATGTTATAAGTTATTTATATTTGTTTTTATTATAAATAGGAACTGGGTGAATGTATAATAAAATAAAAAGTAAATGGTCCATCAATGAGAAGGTCATTAACTCTTGGCTAAGTATACCAAGTTCTTTTAGCGCAGAGATAATTGCATCAATTGGATTTGATAGTGTTACTATAGACATGCAACATGGGATGATCGACTTTCAAACTTCTCTTTCTATGTTGCAATCGATTTCTGCTTTTGATGTAACTCCATTGATAAGAATACCATCAAATGAACCTGGAATAATAATGAAGAGTTTGGATGCCGGTGCCCAAGGTTTGATTTGTCCAATGATAAACGATAGTAATGAATGTGAAAGCTTTGTAAGAAGTTGTAAATACGCTCCTCAGGGAAATAGAAGTTTTGGGCCATCAAGGGCTCGTATTCATGTAGATGGAGACTATTTTAATCAGGCGAATAATAATATATTAACATTTGCAATGATTGAGACAAAACAAGGAGTAGACAATTTAGATTCTATTTTATCTGTAGAGGGTTTAGATGCGATTTATATAGGACCGAGTGATCTGTCAATTAGTTTAGGGGTTCATCCATTAGAGGCTTTTAAATCCTCTAAAAGTGAGGAAGTAATAAAATACATTTTACACAATGCTCAATCTAAAAATATTAAGGCAGGAATTCATTGCCCAAATGGTTCAGTTGCTTATAATCAACTAAAGTTAGGCTTTGACTTTGCTACTATTTCTGCTGATGCTGTGCTATTATCTAACGCTGTAAAGTCCGAACTAGATATTACTAACAAAATAAAATCCTAATTTTGTGATTACAAAGGGATTATTTGATTTAAGAAAAATTAGTATGTTGACTTAAAACTAATTTACCTTAAATTGTATTTAACCAATAAGTGTATCAACATATTAATAAATAAATTGGAGGAGAATTATGAAAAAGACTATATTGGCTGTTTTGGCTGTATTTGCTTTGACGTTCGTGTTTGAATCAAGCGCTAAGGACGATCAACAAATTATAGACAAATTGAGTAGCTTTAAAGCTTCCCATGCTGAATTTGATTGGGCAAGAGTTGACCAAAACACTAAGTTTGCAGAAAATGTTAGAAATAACATTTTACCTAAAATAAAATTGCCAGCAGGTTTTAAAATTGAATTATTTGCTGTAGTTCCGGATGCGCGAAACATGGCAATAAGTAGAAATAAAGGTGCTGTATGGATTGGGACCAGGAAGGATAGAGTTTGGCAAGCAACAGACAGAGACATGGATAATGTCGCGGATACGGTAGAAAGATTTGCTCCAAACATAAAATTTGATATTCCCAATGGACCTTGCTACAGCGATGATGGGCATTTGTATATAGCAGAGAGAAACAGAGTTTTATGGTTTCCAGCAGCAGAGTATTTTATGGAAAGCCCTGATACTGTAGCAATACCTATAATTAACCAAGGTGAACTAATCCCTGAAGCGGAAGAGTCTTATAACCATACTGGACGTGTATGTGCTATTGGACCAGACAATATGCTGTACGTGAGCATGGGGCAACCATTTAATGTTTCACCTCCAGAAAAACAAGAACTTTATAATAAAGTCGGAATTGGAGGGATGATAAGGTTTAATCGTTTTCCTGGTGATTTAGCTAGAGTAACAGTTTCTACTGTAATAAGAAATTCGGGAGGGCATGCTTTCATTCCTAAGGATTGAACTTTATGGTTTACCGATAATCAAGTAGACGGAATGGGTGATGAAACACCACCAGGAGAATTAAATAAAATGCCCAAAATGGGTATGTGGTATGGACATCCATATTATGGCGGTGGAAATGTCAGAACTGGTGAATATAAAGGGGAATCAATACCTGAAGATTTGGCTAAAAGATATGTTAAGCCACAAGTGGACATGATTGCTCATGCTGCTGACCTTGGCATGATGTTTTATACAGGTGACATGTTTCCTTCAGAATATGACAATGCAATTTTTAGCACTCAACATGGATCATGGAATGCAGTAAAACCAAGAGGAGCAAGAGTAATGGTGACATTTCTTGATTCCAAGGGAAATGCAGCTAAATCCATTCCATTTGCAGAAGGATGGATGACTGAAAGAGGAACGTATATAGGAAGACCAGTAGATGTACAACAATACGTAGATGGGTCCTTATTAGTATCTGATGATAAAGCAGGAGTCGTATATCGTATTTCTTATTCATCTATTGACTAACTAAACGATATTACAGTAGGTCGGTATTATCTATGTCGGCCTACTGAACTTTTTGTCTAATTTCACCTAATCTTAATTTTTTCTTATGAAGTTGCTATTATTGATTTTTGTTCTATCTTGTTATGGTTCAAAATCTTATATAGTATATGCTAGCAAGGTTAGAGATAAGGTTGAGAGTATATGTGCTGTATGTCATGGTATAGACGGTCAAGCTTATACTGCAGGAAATTCTAGTGTTGTTCCAAACTTAACTGCTCAGAATAAAACATACCTAATTGAGAAACTTAAAGCTTATAAGAATGGAAGCATAAAACATCATCAAATGAATTTAATTGCTCAGATGCTATCTGAGAAAGATATAGTAGATCTTTCGGAATGGTATTCAGATATTGAAATTGAAATAAAGACAAAATTTGAGGATAGTAATTAAAACTAACTTTTCAATTTAAATTAATATCTAATATTTAAATTAATATCTAATATTTGAATGTTATTTGTTTATATGAAAAATTATATGGTGGTACTATAATCTTATATAAGCAATATTTTAGAAAGTAAGAAATAGAAAGATCTAATATGAGAAATATTACTGGAAGAGAAGCATTTCTATCAATTTTACAAGACGAAGGAATAACACATCTTTTTGGTAATCCAGGGACTACAGAATTACCTATAATGTACGCTCTTAAAAAATATCCTAAGATAAAATACATACTGGGTTTAAACGAGGCTATAGTAGTGGCTATGGCGGACGGATACTCAAGATCTACAGGCAAGCTATCTGCTTGCAATGTCCATGTAGCACCGGGTCTTGGAAATGCGATAGGAGCAATATATAATGCAAAATTTGCGGGCAGCCCAATAATTATAACTGCTGGTCAACAAGAACAGGGTCATGGAATCATGGAGCCAATGCTTTATGGGCCTTTAGTGGATATAGCAAAACCTGTAGTTAAATGGGCAGTAGAGGTGACGAGATTAGAAGACCTTCCTAGGATAATTAGAAGATCAGCAAAAATAGCCTTGTCTGTTCCAACTGGTCCAGTATTTATTTCTTTGCCTGGCGATATATTAAATAACTCGAGAATATTAGACTTAGGAAAGAAAACCAGAATTAATTATGAAGTAAGACCTCATGAAAAAGTAATAAACACAATAGTAGGGAAAATTATGTCCTCCAAAAAACCTGCAATAATATCTGGAGATGAAGTGATAAAACATGACGCATTTTCTGAAGTTTCTGTTTTTGCAGAAGTTATAGGTGCTTCTGTTTTTCAACAAACGGTTCCCCATGGGGCACATTATCCTTCAAGCCATTTGTGTTTTATGGGACATTTACCTAGAGAGCAAAAAGTAGTTAAAAACTTATTGGATAAGTTTGATTAAATATTCTTTTTAGGCTGTGATCCTTTAAGAATGTCTGTATGGAGTGAAATTGAGGCACTCCCTAAAGGAAAATCTATTGTTCATGTTGGATTAAATGACTGGGAAATAGGAAAAAACTTTTCCATTGAATATGGGATACATTCTAACGTTAAGATCTTTCTCTTAGCAATAAACAAGATTTTAAAAGATAAAATAACAAGGAATAAAAAAACTGAAATTTTATCTCGATTAAAGACCATAAAGAATCAAAACTGGACTTATAAAAATCAACTGCTAAGAACTAAGACCTACAGTTATAAAAAGCATAAACCAATAAAACCTGATTGGCTGATGATGAATATAGTTGATACTATTCCAAATAATGCAATAATAGTAGAGGAGGCATTAACTTCATCAAAAAACTAATTAGAATTTTTAGCATTTAGAAATAAAAAAGATTATTTTGGTTTGGCAAGAGGAGGGATAGGATGGGCTATATCAGGTTCCATAGGTGTTTCAATCGCTAACCCCAAAATGAATGTAGTGTCGATTATTGGTGATGGAAGTTCTCTATATGGAATTCAGTCTTTATGGACAGCTGCTCATTATAAACTTCCTATCCTTTATATAATAGCCAATAATTCTGGCTATAAAATTTTAAAAAATAGATTAAAAAGTTTTCACAACAGTGAGAGTTTTATAGGGATGGATTTGGTAAATCCAGAAATAGATTTTGTTAAAATTGCCAATTCTATGGGAGTAGATGGTAAAAAGATTGATAATCCTAGTGAAATAGAACAAAGCATTATAGAAGGTATAAGAAAAAACTCTCCTTATTTGTTGGATATGGTGATTGAAAAGTGAGTTATAAAAAATAATTTTAGCATTTCATTAAATTTAATTAAAAGTTAATTTGAATTTTGTAAAAAAAAGTATTATAGTTATGTTGTTCTATAATGTGTATCAAAGTATTTAATAATTTCGTTTTTGAGATAGGGAGATGAATATGAAACGAGAACATGTAACTAGACGTCAGATTCTTAAAACTGGTGGTAAGGTGACTACTGGATTCGCTGTGTTGGCTAGTGGAGCAGTAAATCTTACAGCATTTAGTGCATGGGCAGCTAATAAAAAATCATTAGATGCTCACGTGGCTAAAACATTACTCTTGATTAGTAGGGATTTATTTCCGCACAACAATTTGGATGATGATTACTATATGCTTGCAGTAGATTCGCTTGATGGTAAAGCTGCAGGTGATGATGGAGTAAAAAAAATGTTATCAGATGGAGTGGCTGCTGCAGATAAGGCTGCAGGAGGGACATATGTAGATGCATCTGGAAAGAAACGTACCAAGATCCTAAAGTCCATGGAAGGTGAAAGCTTTTTTGGAACAATGAGATGGGAAATGGTGAGTGTATTTTACAATAATAAAAAGGTTTGGGATAAGTTTGGATATGAAGGACCTTCATATGAGCATGGTGGGTACTATGCTAGAGGCTTTCAAGATGCAGACTGGCCACAACCATCATCAGACGCTAGTCCTAAGGGCTGGTGGGAATAAAATATAGGGAGTATAATAATGGCGAAAAAATTTGATTTAAATGATGATTAGGTTGAAGTTGTGATCGGGTCGGGTGCAGGTGGCGGAAGATTATCTCATGAATTAGC
>CAYRXL010000012.1:0-8659 GCA_964428295.1 uncultured Alphaproteobacteria bacterium | reverse complement strand
CTCAAAAGGGAGTCAATGTTGTTTGTTTGGAGGCTGGAAAGAGGCTTACAGTGGATGATTTTGTGAATGATGAATGGACTGCTTTTTTGCAAACTGCTTGGTTGGATAAAAGAACAACTTCCGGAAGTTGGAAGGTTGCGACTAACTTTCCAAATTTACCTGCTTGGATTTGTAAAACTGTTGGAGGTTCTACTCTACACTGGGCTAGTGCTTCACTTAGATTCCAGGAGCATGAATTTAAAGTGAAGACTGTATATGGTGATATACCTGGTGCTAGTCTTTTGGATTGGCCAGTAACTCTAAAAGAGATGGAACCTTATTATTCTAAAGCAGAAGATAAAATTGGAGTAACAAGAACTCATGGTATTCCTGGCTTGCCTGGTAATAACAATTTTAAAGTGTTGTATGATGGGGCACAGAAATTGGGTTATAAAGATTGTCATACAGGTAGAATGGGTATTAATAGTAAACCAAGAGATGGCAGAAATGCCTGTCTTCAATTAGGTTTTTGCTTTCAAGGATGTAAATCGGGAGCTAAGTGGTCTACGCTTTATTCAGAAATTCCTAAAGCAGAACAGACTGGAAACTTTGAGCTGAGAACTGGAGCTCAAGTTGTACAAATTACCCATGATAAATCGGGTAAAATGGACGGTGTGGTTTATGTAGATGCTGATGGTAATCAGCAAAGACAGAAAGCTAGAATAGTTGCAGTAGCTGGAAATTCAATAGAGACACCAAGATTACTATTGATGTCTAACACATCTATGTTTCCGGATGGATTGGCAAATTCAACAGGTCATGTTGGTAAAAATTACATGCGACATTTAACGGGTTCCGTTTATGCTCTGATGGACAAGCCTGTTAATATGCATAGAGGTACCACTATGGCTGGTATTATTACTGATGAATCTGTTGATGATCCAAGTAGAGGTTTTGTGGGTGGTTACGAAATGGAAACACTTTCATTGGGTATGCCATTTATGGCAGGATTTCTAATTCCTGGAAACTCTGGTTGGGGAGCTAGATTTTCAAATGCTCTTGAAAACTTTACTCACTTAGCTGGAATGTGGATAGTTGGAGAGGACATGCCTCAGGAGAAAAATGGTGTTACCTTGCATGCTACAGAAAAAGATCAAAATGGTATGCCTGTTCCTAATGTGCATTTTGACGATCATAAAAATGATATTGCAATGAGAAAACATGCCTTTGGAAGAGGAACTGCAGTTTATGATGCTGCTGGAGCAACAGAAGTATTTGAAACCCCTCCTTATCCTTCTACCCATAATTTAGGAACATGTAGAATGAGTTCTAAAGCGAAAGATGGGGTTTGTGATAAGAACGGAAAAGCCTTTGATGCTCCAAATCTGTTTATATCAGATGGTAGCCAATTTACCACTGGAGGAGCTGAGAATCCAACACTGACAATTGTATCATTGGCCATTCGTCAAGCAGACCATATAGCTAAGAAAATGTCAGAAGGAAGTATATAATATACTTCTTCAATATTTATGAAAAAGGCCCCTATAAGGGGCCTTTTTTATTGTAATAGTAAATTGTATTTTATAATAACCACCAGATTCCTGTATCATTTTTCTGAGTTGGCGTGATTTTTCTTCATTCATACCGCTTTAATTCTTGATTTATCTCTTTTGTTGCGAGTTTGTTACTTAGTTTTAAGGATGTTTTTAGTGAATCTTTATGCGATTTATTTTATATGAATTTAAATTGTTTGCATTACTACTGTGAACCAAGGTTAACCAAGGTTACATAAGCCAATTAAATAATTTACAATTTTAGCCCAATTTTGTTAATATATGTAATTCTTTAAAAAATTATGAGTTTCTTTATTATGCTATTAGTTGAAGAACAAATAAGAAAGTTTGATGATCTAGGATATATCTTTTTAAATGATGTCTTTTCATTAGAAGAGATTTGTATAATGAAAAAAGAAGCAGAAGGCATTTATAAGACGGATAGACCAGAAATTGTAAAAGAAAAAAATGGTAAAGCGGTAAGGACTGTATTTGGTGCTCATAATTTTAATAAAGTATTTTCTAAGCTAGTAAGGCATCCTCGAATAATAAAACCAGCTAAACAATTACTAAAAGGTGACGTTTATTGCCATCAGTTTAAACTAAATGCAAAAATGGCATTTGATGGCGATCTATGGCAATGGCATCAGGATTATGGAACATGGAAGAATGATGATGATATGCCAGAATGCCTAGCTTTAAATGTAGGTTTGTTTCTTGATGATGTAAATCAATTTAATGGACCATTAAATTTTATACCTAAATCTCATAGAGATGGTTATATAGATGCAGATCATGATACTATTACTACTTCTTATCCACTATGGACTATAGATCAGCAGACTATAACAAGTCTTGTTAAAAAAGGAGGGATAGTATCTCCGACCGGCAAGGCTGGATCAGTAATATTTTTTGACGCCAATTTAGTTCATGGTTCACCTTCAAATATGTCACCTTGGAGTAGAACCATAGTATATATCTCCTTAAACAGAACTAGTAATCATATAAGACAATTTAATAGACCTGAACACATAGCACATAGAGATTTTACTCCAATTGATCACATAGAAGACAATTGTTTGTTATATTAATTAAAATATTAAAAATATGATATTAAATTTATTTGAGAGGCTTAGAAAGAAAGAGGAGGAAGATGATCCCATAAGTATTGGGATAATTGGAGCAGGTAAGTTTACCACTATGTTTTTATCTCAAGCTAGAATTACAAAAGGATTTAGAATTAAAGCTCTTGCAGATACTAATTATAGAAATGCAAAGAAGGCTGTTAAGAATGCAGGCTATTCTGACCAAGAAGAAATATTTGTAACAAGATTTGGAGATACTGATAATAATACAGATAAGATATGGTATACTGATGATGGTATAAAACTAGCAAAAACTGAGGAACTAGATGTTATTGTTGAAGCAACAGGAGATCCCGAAGCAGCTATTGTGCATTCTTTGACTGCGTTTAAATCAAAATCTCATGTAATATTAGCAACTGTAGAAGCAGATGCTTTGTGTGGTTCAATGTTAACAGAAAATGCTACTTCAAATGATGTTATTTGTTCAATGGCCTATGGTGATCAACCTGCACTAATATGTGAACTAGTCGATCAACTAAGAAGTTCAGGATTTAAAATTACCTGTGCAGGCAAAGGAACAAAGTATCTTCCTGAGTATCATAATAGCACTCCTGCCACAGCCTTAAAACTACATGGCTTTAATGATAATGATGCTATTTTGGGAGGGTTAAATCCAAAACTTTTTAATTCATTTATTGATGGTACAAAATCTTCTATTGAAATGACAGCATTAGCTAATGCTACAGGATTGTCTGTTCCAGATGATGGATTGAATTTTTTCCCTTCTGGAAACTCTAAACTTGTTGAGATTTTACGTCCAAAAAAAGATGGAGGACTAATAAATAACTCTGGGACAGTTGATGTAGTTTCGTCTTTGGAAAGAGATGGAACTGAGATAGATGATCATTTAAGATTTGGAATTTTTGTAGTATTCGAAACTGAATCAAACTATGTGTCAAGGTGTTTTAAGGAATATGGAATGGCAACAGACCTCACTGGAAAATATTCCTGTCTGTGGAGACCTTACCATCTTATTGGACTAGAACTGGGTTATAGTATAGCTAGAGCAGTATTGGATAACAAGGCAACTGGCTATTCTAAGTATTTTATTGGAGATACTGTTGCTGTTACAAAAAAGAATCTCAATAAAGGTGATATGTTAGATGGGGATGGGGGAGAATGTGCTTGGGGAAAACTTATTCCTTCAAATAAATCAATTGGTCTACAAGCTTTGCCTATAGGTCTCACAAATAATTTAAAACTTAACAAAAATCTTTCAAAAGGGTCTATAATAAAACAAGAAGATGTTTTTGCTATACCGAATTCTAAAGCATATGAACTTAGAAAAAAGATGATTGCCAAAAATAAATTGAAACCATTTTAAATTATTACCATGAGATCAAGCCCGCTATTATATCAGTTAAGAATACACTTCAGTGAAGAGTTCTCTCAGTTAGTTAGGAATAATAAGGACCATAAAATAATAAGAGAGTTAAATATAATATTTAAAGATTATCAAGTTGAGATGAGATCTCAATACGATGCATTTTGTGACTATCTACATGAAGCAGAGAAAAATGGTGTAGAAGATTATCCACTTTATAAATGGACTAAAGCAACTATTTTTAATAAAAAAAAAAAAGAAAAATACCTTAAATCATATACAATTTATGTCAAAGGTGAGGATGTATATGCTAAGCAAGTTGCAGATTTATTAGAAAAAAAAATAAGTTATCTAATTGATGGTTATAATATTTTAAAAATTTCTAGACATGATACTAATCCTAGAAATAATCCTCAAATTCCTGAAAAGTATAAATGAAAATACTTATAAATTATTTTAATAATTCATCAAATATTGCTTGATTAATCCAAAACTCTAATAGACAATACCTCATGATTCGTTCTTTAGATGTACAAAAGCTTCCTACTAAATTTCCTGATCCTTCTAAAATATTGTATGGAAGGAAAGAACCTGACCCATTTCCAAAAGACAATATATTTCCCCTTGAATGGAAAGTTTTAACTCCTAGACTTTTAGAAATATATGATTCAAGTCGAGATCCCGGATGGTCTCCAAATAAGTTGCCTTGGGACACCTTAGATGCTAGTAAATTTACTATCAACCAGAGGTACGCTATTTCTCATTGGTTTGCTCTTCTTTCAGTTTTTGATGGTTCTGGTCCTGCTGCATTTTCTCGGGCTTTAATTCACACATATGAAAAAAATGAAGAAGATCCACTAAGAAAATGCTTTTCTTCTATAGTTAGAGATGAAGTAAATCATGAGGAATTTTGTCAGCTATCGATACAAAAATTAACTCCTAATGGTCCTCTAAATTATCATCCAGAAACTGATTTAGGTAAAATTGCTCAGAATAATATAAAGTGGCTATATCATAATGGAGTAAGATACTGGAATGGATATAAGAAGAGTATAAATAAGTATCCTTTAGCAATTCTTTTTACATCGTTTCTTATGGGAGAATTGGCAGCATCAACTCTTTTTCATGGTATGTATAAGAAATCTACTATAGAGGTTTTTAAAGAAGGTTTTAGATTTATAGGTAAAGATGAAGCTAGACATTTAGCGATTTGCTTAGAAACATTAAAAGTATTACTTCCTAAATTAAACAGTGAGCAGAAAGTCGTAATTACTAGGCAGATTAGAGCTGGCTTTGTTTTTCTTTCTGGGGTTTTATATGAACCTCCTAATGAATTTTGGGAACTGCCTGAAGATTATAGAGCCTCTCTTAAGATATTAGAATATGAAGCAAGAAGCGCAGGATTAGGAATTCTAACTATAGAAGAAAGAAAAGAAAATTGGAAAGAAGCAATTTTAAGAATGAAGGGTATAATAGAACCTTACGGTATATTATTCCCTGCAATTCCCGAAATAGGTATTGATGGTGAATCCGTATCCTTTGATGCAGAAGATATTATCCCTGTGTTTTAAACTAAATTATTTTATCAATTATTTCTAAAGTACTTTCTGAAAAATTTAACTTTTTCCATTCTTGCTATTATGTAAGGGTTTGTGATTATTTTTTTCTTCTTATTGATTTCTAATTTATTTGTTTTATTTAATAATTTAGTAGTTTTTTGTTCAATGGCAGGGATCACGGCTATTTTCTTTATTTCTTTAAGATCTTTAACGTCTACTTTCTTTATTTCTTTAAGATCTTTAATAGCTTTATTTTCTACATATTCACTTTTAGATTCTATAGATAATTTATTGTTTTTGATAGAAGCCCATAAATTAAATACTCGTTCAGAATATAACTTTTTTCTTTTGGGGCGAGAAGAATGATAATAACCTACGGCTTCTCTCCATGATTTATGTTTCTTTTGTAAATCTTTCAACCATTTAGCTGCCCATTTAGCATTTGATTCTGGATCAAATGCTTCGTTTAGATTATTAAAAGCATCAGGATGGTATAAAAGATTTACTTGCATGCATCCTATATCTATATTTTTTCTTCCTTTATCAATCTTGTTTTCCACGTATTTGATAGCTGAAGATTTGTCAGGAAAAAACTTTCCTTTACCTCCTAAATTTACAGTCCACGGCCAGGCCGTTCTTTCTCCTGTTTTAAGGGTTCTTCCTGATTCTGCAAAAGTTACTGCAGAAAGCAGACCCTTAGGAAGGTTATATTCTACTTCAGCTTTTCTTGTAGCATCAATACAAGCAGCTTTAACTTTATTATTTGTTAAAAAAAGTAGTAGAATGAAAGTGAATGATAGTAATATCAAATTGGTTTTATTCATATAATGTTTTCTGCAAGGAATATGCCAATAATATAATATTAATTTTTATAAAAAAACGTAGACAAGTAACAGAATAAAATATTTTTTATATTTAATTTTTTTAGTACTATTTAAATTATACTTTTGAGGAGAAGATATTGTTAGGATTAATGACAAATAAACCACTTTTAATTTCTTCTTTAATAGAACATGCAGACAGGTATCACGGGAGCAGCGAGATCATATCTAGACTATCTAACGGTAATATAGATAGGTCAACTTATGCTAAGGCTCACAGTCGTTCTAAAAAATTAGCGAAAGCGCTCATTAGGTTGAAGATAAAGCTCGGAGACAGAATAGGAACAATGGCTTGGAGTAATACCCGTCATTTTGAATCATGGTATGGAATTTCTGGTATAGGGGCAATTTCTCATACTATTAATCCTAGATTATTTGAAGAGCAAATAATCTATATAATAAATGACGCTAAAGACAAACTACTTTTGATTGATATAGATTTTGTCGATCTTGTTGAGAAATTAAGTAGCAAGCTTTTGTATACTGAAGCTGTAGTAATATTATGTGATAAAGAAGAAATGCCAGAAATTAATTTATCTATCTCATCCTATTGTTATGAAGATTTATTAGAGAAAGAGGATGACGATTTTTCTTGGCCAGAATTTGATGAAAATACAGCTTCATCACTATGTTATACTTCGGGCACGACTGGTAACCCTAAAGGGGTTTTATATGCGCATAGGTCTACTATAATACATACACTAGCTGCTGCCGCGCCAGATGTTCTCTCAATTTCTGTAAATGATGTAATAATGCCCATAGCTCCTATGTTTCATGCCAATGCTTGGGGAATACCGTATGTCGCTACTATGGTTGGGGCAAAACTTGTTTTACCAGGAAGACATTTAGATGGAGAAAGCGTTCATAAACTTCTGAATGAAGAAAAAGTTACTTTTACGGCAGCAGTACCTACTATTTGGTTAATGTTATTTGAGTTTTTAAAGAAATCAGGAGAAAATTTAGAATCACTAGAAAGATGTGTTGTAGGAGGTTCTGCATGTCCAAGGTCAATGATGAAAACATTTTTGGAAGAGTACAATGTTAAAGTAATTCATGCTTGGGGTATGACAGAAACTTCTCCACTTGGTACTATTAATATGCCGTTACCAAAACACAAAAGTTATAGTTTAGAGCAAATGTTAGATTTGTCTGTTAAACAAGGAAGAGCAATGTATGGGGTTGAACTAAAAATTACTGATGATAATGAAAACACTCTACCTAACAATGGAAAAGCATTTGGAAATTTATGGGTCAGGGGTCCATGGATTTGTTCAGGTTATTTAAATATTAAAGAAAGCAAATCAAATAGAAAAGATGGATGGTTTTACACGGGAGACGTGGCTACAATTGATTCAGATGGATATATGCATATTACTGATAGAGCTAAAGATGTAATTAAATCAGGAGGAGAATGGATAAGTTCTATTGAAATAGAAAATATAGCAATAGGACATCAAGGAATATCTGAAGCGGCGGTAATTGGAGTTAAGCATAAAAAATGGGATGAAAGACCTATTTTATTGGTTGTTAAAACTAAAGATTCAAATCTTACAAAAGATGATATTTTTAACTACTTAACTGATAAAATAGCTAAGTGGTGGATTCCAGATGATATAATTTTTGTAGAAAGCCTCCCACACACTGCTACTGGGAAAGTTAGGAAGACTGAACTTAGAGAAATATATTCTAGTCATTTAGTAAGTGTCTAACTATTTATAACATGGATAAGAAATCAGAAAAATTTTCGCTATATGTACCTGAAGAAAAACTTTTAGATCTAAAAAATAGATTAACAAATACTATTTTACCCGATGAGCCACTGGATAAAGTTTGGCAATTGGGTACCGATTTAAAATGGTTTAAAAGTCTTTTGGAGTACTGGATAAATAAGTTTGATTGGAGAGAACAAGAGTCAAAATTTAATAGTTTTGAGCAGTACGTATTTAAATATTCAGATACACAACTACATTATATCCTAAAAGAAGGAAAGGGTCCAAGAAGGATTCCTTTGTTACTACTTCATGGATGGCCTGGATCTCTTTTTGAATTTATGGAACTAATACCAATTTTAAATGATCCAAGAAAATATGGAATTAAAACAAATATATCTTTTGATGTTGTTGCCCCTTCTCTTCCAGGTTTTGGCTTGTCCTTTTTAAAAAATCAAAGAAGGTGGGGAGCAGAAGAAATCGCAGGATTTTTATTAGAATTTATGACA
>CAYRXL010000011.1:19894-20628 GCA_964428295.1 uncultured Alphaproteobacteria bacterium | reverse complement strand
GAACCCAAAGTCGTAGAAGGATTAATAGTAAATAGATTAAACAAGTAAATCACTTCTAAAAATCTGAAGCTCTTCCATTAATTTCCCAGTCTCCATACCTGGTTGGCTCTGGTCCTGAAGGACCTCCGATTTCTTTTTTAAGTTTATTGCTATGGTGTAGAATTCTTTTTTTTGTTTTTAAATTTTTATTTTGTTTATCTTGATTATTATATATATTTTTATTCATATTTTTATCAATTCATTAATCATAATTTAATTATATTCTATGATAGACCATAATTTGGAAAAACAAAAAAATAATAAAAAATATAATATAAGAAAAATTGTATTATATGCCGTTATTGAAATTAGCAAGGGTGTTTCATTGAAAGATGTGAACTCCAAGCTAAGAAATAAGTTTATTTACGTAAACATATTAGAGAAAGACAAGTCACTAGTTTACAATTTGATTATGGTAATCATTCGAAGGAAAGGTGAAATAGAATTTGAAATACAGAAGTATTTGAAAAGGCCTCTTCCTTTAAGAGCCATAGAAGCAAAATCTGCATTAATGATAGGTTTTGCCCAGATAATGTTCACTAGAATACCAAATCATGCTGCAGTGAGTACTACTGTTGATTTATTTAGAGGAAAGTCCTCCAAATGGAAATCGTTAGCTAACGCTATACTAAGGAAATTATCACGTACTTATAATAGAGATTCTAATGATTTGAGCTTTTGTTACTTAAACACAC
>CAYRXL010000011.1:6857-19884 GCA_964428295.1 uncultured Alphaproteobacteria bacterium | reverse complement strand
CAATGAGGGAAGAATGGTTAAAAGATCATGGGAAAGAAAGAATATTAGAAATTGAGAAAATGCATACAAAAAACCCTCCTCTCGATATAGTTATAAAAGGGGATAATTTGAAAGAGTGGGCAAGAAAATTAGGAGGTAAGGTTATTGCAAACACATGTGTCCGATTGCAATCAAAAGGAAGAATAGAAAATATAAAAGGTTACAAAGAAGGAGTTTGGTGGATTCAAGACTTTGCTGCTCAGCTTCCTTGCAAATTTTTAGGAACTGTTAAAAATAAACACATTATTGATCTTTGTGCATCACCTGGGGGGAAAACAGCACAATTAGTTAATGAAGGGGCTAAAGTCACTTCAATAGAAATTTCAGATAACAGAGCTAAAACTTTAAAATTAAATTTATCTAGACTAGGATACAGTTCAAGAGTGAATATACTCATACAGGATGCAAAAATATGGAAACCAAAAGAAAAAGCTGAAGGATTAATATTGGACGTACCATGTAGTGCGACTGGCACAATTAGGAGAAACCCTGATATTTTGTGGAGAAAAAGCCCATTCAGTCTTAATGAGGTAGTTGAGAAACAAAGGGAGTTACTTTTTTCAGCTCTTAAAATGGTTTTGCCTGGGGCTCCAATAGTTTATAGTAACTGCTCTTTGTTTAAAAGAGAAGGAGAAGAGGTTATAGAGTATATAGTTAAACATAGCAATGTAAAAATTAAACCAATTATGTTTTCTGAAATTAAGAAATTCAAAAATTTTTCATTAAATAAAGGAATGTTGAGGACTATGCCATACATGTATGAAAAAGATGGTGGGATGGATGGATTTTTTATTGCAAGATTAGTAAAATAGTATGACTATGAATCATTTAAATAAAACTTAGGGAATTTATTTTGACAAATAAAATTAAAATATCTCCCTCAATTTTGTCTGCCGATTTTTCAAATCTTGGGAATGAAATAGAACTAATAGATAAGGCAGGGGCCGACATGATACATGTGGATGTAATGGATGGGATTTTTGTTCCTAACATAACAATAGGACCTGAAATTATTAAATCTTTGAAAAAACATACCAAGAAACCTTTTGATGTACATTTAATGATACATCAACCAGAAAAATGGATTAATACTTTTGTTGAAGCGGGAGCTGACGTACTAACACTACATATAGAAGCTGTTGAGCATATTCATAAAGCAATTAAAAAAATCAAAAATTTAGGAATAAGAGCAGGTGTATCACTAAATCCTTCAACTTCAGAAAAGGATTTGGAGTACATATTAGAAGAATGTGATTTAATATTAGTTATGAGTGTTAATCCTGGCTTTGGAGGACAGTCTTTTATAGATAATCAACTAACAAAGGTGGAGAGGATTAAAAAAATGATCCTTAAGCATGGTTATAAGGCTGAGATTGAAGTAGATGGTGGAGTAAACAAAACTAATGCTAGAAGTATTATTTCTGCTGGCGCTAGTATACTTGTGGCAGGAAATTCTGTATTTAAAGATGGGCCAGAGAGATACTTTGCTAATATTAGATCCTTAAGAAATGGAAATTAATAGAAGTGCCAGTCTCTAGTGCTATTAATAAGATTCTGTGGAGTTCAGATATATACTCTTTTTACCTATCAAGAGGTAGAGTAGAAAATATTACATTTAGTCCTCCTGATCCTTGGCCAGGAGATCCAGTTTTGGGAGAAGAAATATTTCAAGGAAACTATAATTTTGGGGGCCAGCGTTTTCGTTCTCCGAGCAGCCCCTCATGGTATCCCAATGGTGTTTATGAAGAGTGGCTAGAGGATATGCATGGGTTTAGTTGGTTGAGGCACTTAAAGGCAAGATCAGGTTCACTTGCTAGAAAGCATGCTAAAGGTATAATTAGTAGTTGGCTAGAGAAATACGGAAGATGGCATGAATTTTCCTGGAGACATGACGTATTAGCTCGTAGGATTTCTGCCTGGTTGAGCAATTCAAGTTTTCTTTTTACTGAACCTGATAAGTCTTTTTCAGATATTTTTTTGAAAAGTTTAACTAAACAATCAAGACATCTACATAGTATTTCTAGAAGAGGTTTATTTAATAAAATAGAAAGATATATGTCTACTGATAAGGCCAGTTTTGTTAAAATATGTGTAATAAGAGGCTAGATTATTAGTTGCATATGTTAAGAAAATGGTTCAGAATGATACAAACAAGCGTTAAATTTATTACATGATGAAATTGAAAAACAAATAAATACGGACGGCGTTCATATTTCTAGAAACCCGTCTATACAATTATCAGTGTTAGCAGATCTTGTAACTATTCGTGATGCACTATCAAGAGCAAATGAATTAATACCAGAGAATCTTTATCTTGCTATAAGAAAAATGGCTCATTCTTTAAGATTCTTTAGATTGGGTGATGGAGGTTTAGTGCGTTTTAATGGTGCAAAATCTGAAAGTAAAATAGTAGTTGATAAGGTATTAAATGCTGCTGATGGAAAAGCTAGAGCTAGAGGTCCTTCGAGTCTGACTTCAGGAGGATTTGAAAGATTGTCTGCATCTAATGTGGTCCTTATAGTTGATACTTCTAGTAATCTTATGAAATATAATTCACCCCACGCAATTGAGGCAAGCATAGGAAAAGAGAGGTTTATAATATCATGTGGACCAGCATTTGGAAAAAATAAATCTTGGAGGCAAGCTTTGAGAGGTACTTCAGCCCACTCAACTATGTCAATTGAGAATACTAATGCTTTTACTGGAATTGATGAAAGTCAAATAGCAGAATCTAAAAGATTTAAGAAAAATAATGCGGAAAGATTAGAATTGACTCATTATGGATATAAAAAAAGATATTCTGCTATATGTTTCAGAAGCCTTGAATTATCTGATGATGGAAGGGTAATAGCTGGACTGGATAAGATAGAAACTTCAAAAGGTTTGTTTTTTACTATAAGATTTCACATTTCTCCTAAAATTCAAATTTCTTTATCCAGAGATAATAAGTCTGCAATTTTAAGAGTTGACGGGAAGGGGTGGGATTTCAGATATGATGGTGAAGTCACACTAAAGTTACTTTCAAGTATTTATATAAATGATTTAGGAGAAGAGAAAAATACTAATCAAGTTATATTAGAAGGTAAAACTAAGGCAAAGACTATGGAGGTTTTATGGGGTTTTAGTCAAAATTAGTTAATTATATCTTTATAATGCAACCACAGTAGGATAATCCTACTCCAAATCCCATTAGCATAATATTATCACCTTTTTTTAAAATTTTATCATGTTCAGCTATGTTTATTGCTATTGGAATAGTTGCAGAAACAGTATTTCCAAATTCTTTAAGGTTACAAAACCATTTGCTTTGTTTAATATTCATTTTTTTTTGTAGTTTGTTAAGGACAACACTACTAGCTTGGTGAAAAATAAACATATTTATATCATCTTGACTTAGATTGGCCTTTTTTAATAACTCATTAGTTGCTTTGGGTATAGATCTTAAAGTAAATTTTAAAACTTCAGGTCCATTCATAAATAAATATGGATTAATTTTGGAACCTTGCTTGTTTGTTAATGTTAGATGTATTGATCCAGATCCATCAGTGCCATAGACAAAAGGTCCTATTGTTCCCTCTTCTTTTGAGTCAAGAACCACAGCTCCAGCTCCATCACTGAAGATAGGTCTAGATGTTCTATCGTTCTTTGATATATATGAAGTATAATTATCTGAACATATAATGAGGATTTTTGATAAATTATTTATTTTCATCAATGATGTGGCCACAGACAAGGCATATGTAAATCCTGAACATCCTTGGTTAATATCAAATGCGAGGATATTGTTAGATAAATTAAGTTTATTTTGTAAAATGCAAGCCCTTGTAGGAAGCGTAGATTCAGGCGATTGTGTAACGTAGATAAGTCCATCTATTGAATTTCTATCAACATCTTTCAAACATATTTTGGCTGCTTCTAACGCTAAAGTTTCTGAATTCTCATTCTCTGAAGTTATATGTCTGGTAAGTATTCCAGTCTTTACTTTTAGTTTATTAAAATCCCACTCAGGATTTATTTTGCATAATTCTTTAAGAGTTTCTGTTTTGCTTCCAAGCTTATATCCTGATGTGATAATTCTCAATTAATTTTCCTACCTACTAGTTAAATTAAAATAAATAATATAATAGTTATAAAGTATTAAATATAATTTAATATATCTTTTGGAATAAAAATGAAAGATCTGATATGGAAAAAGATTTAAGGACAGACGAATTTATATTCAAGCTCTATAACATTATTAAATATTCATGTGATTTGGTTCAAGGTGAAAATATTGGAAAATATGATATTAAAAATGATGGAACTCCAGTTTCTAAAGCTGACATTAAAGTAGATAATTATATTTATGAATCTCTTATTGATTTAACTCCAAATATTAATGTAATTAGTGAAGAAAGAAATTTTGCTAACAAAGACTTTGGTGAGAAGAAATATTGGCTTATAGATCCAATTGATGGTACTAAAAGTTTAGTTAATGGGGGTAGTGAGTATACAATAAATATTGCACTAATTACGGCAGGTGTCCCTACAGTTGGGCTTATAGCTCATCCTCCAACAGGAAATATTTGGATGGGAGCTAATGGAAGAATAAACTTCATTTTAAAAGATGGAAGCTGTATGGATCTTTCAAAAAAACAAATACAGTGGAATGAACCTATAATTTTAAAGTCACGTAATAGTGATGTGTATACAGATAGGTTTATTAAATCCATTGAAAACGCAAAGATCAAAACTGAATCATCTTCTATAAAGTTTTGTCACTTGGCAAGTTCTGAAGCTAATTTGTATCCTAGGTTTACAAAAATAAATAAATGGGACATAGCAGCGGGCCATGCCTTGGTTAAATCTTCTGGTGGCTTTTTAGAGACAATAAACGGTAATGAATTTAACTATATGACACATTCACCTAAAGCTGATAAATTTATAGCTTCTGTTTCTAAAGATTGGCGAAAAAAAGCTAATATTAGAGACTCACATGAGTGATTATATATTAAATATATACTTTTTGTTTGTATCTATAATTGTAACTTCATTTAGTGTTTTCATACTAAGAAAGATGCTAGAAAGAATAAATTTTTTTGATTTTCCAAACCATAGGTCAACGCATACTAGACCTGTACCTACTTCAGCTGGGATAGTTTTAGTTCCCAATATATTGCTAATTCCATATTTATTAAGCAATCCTTGGCCTGCTCCAATAGTATTGGCAATATTTGTACTCTTTACAATATCTTTAATGGATGACATAAAAAGTCTTCCTGTGTTTTTGAGATTAGGTTTTCATTTTTTTGCAATAGCTATACCTCTATTTTTTTTGGAATATATAAATAAACATATAAATATTAACTATTCTTTTATTCCTGTCTTCATTGTTTACTTATTTGTTTCTATTTTTATAGTAGGATTTATTAATGCATTTAATTTTATGGATGGGATTGACGGAATTTCTGGAGTTATGGTTATAATAATTGGATTGGGAGTAAATATTTTGTACTTTGTTTTAGAGGGAAAGTTTGATGCAAGAATTATTTGTCTAGTAGGAATTAGCATAGGATTTTTATTTCATAATTGGAGCCCAGCGAGAATTTTTTTAGGAGATAGTGGAAGTATTCCATTAGGATTTATATGCGGATTTACATTAGTTGATTTAGCATTAAAAGGCTATTGGCTTGCGTCATTGATCTTACCGTCTTACTATATTATAGATACTTTAGTTACTTTAATTTTAAGAATAAATAATAACATGAGACCTTGGGAAGCACATAATGAACATTTTTATCAAAAAGCTGTTAGAAGAGGTTTCTCTCATAATAAAGTTAGTTTTTTAGTAGCTGCCCACGGCATGGGTTTAATTTTATTATCTGTGGGCGCTTGTTTTTATAAAAATTCTATTTATCTTTTGATTTTGACTTTGATTTGGTGTATTGGATTTCTTATTTATTTAGCCCCACCATGGAACGAAAGTTTTGAAAAATAGTTTGATTAACAGCCTGAACAATTATAGATACAAACTAATCATTGCTTTGTTAATAGATGCAGTAGCTGGTTTAGTTTCTTTATATATTTCGTATTGGATAAGACTAAGTGAAATAATTAGAATATGGCCAGAGCCGATTATTGCATTAGTTGCCACACCACTCATCTTTTATTTTTTAGGAGTTTATAGGAGGCCTTGGAGATATACTTCAACTTCAGATATCTGGTTTCTATTGAGAGTGGGAATAGTGAACATCCTTTTCCTTTTTATGGTCATATTTATAATAAATAGACTAGAGGAATTACCAAGGTTAGTAATGGTAATAAATTATTTTGTGTTAATGTCTTTAGTCGTAGGTATTAGATTCATTTATAGATCTATTTCAGAAAATTTTCTGATAGTACAAAACATAGAATTAAGAAAAGTACCGGTTTTATTAATTGGTACTGAGGATAATGCTGAGGCTTTTATAAGATCTGCTAATCGGCCGAATGGAATTTACAAAGTAATTGGTTTGATTGCAGATGATACATCAGAACAAAAAAAACTGATTATTAGAAGTGTTCCAGTTTTAGGACAAATAGGAGATATAGAAAATATAATCAATAGTCTAGTAAAAAGTAAAAATGCACCCGAACGTGTAATACTTGCGTCAAATAACCTACATGGAGAATTAGTCGAGAAATTGCTAATTATTTGTGAAAAAAAAGGCTTAAAGATAGGCAGGGCGCCTCTGCCAACAGAGTTAGTTAAAAGTCAAAGTATTACTGAAATAAAGAAAATAAATTTAGAAGATTTATTGGGAAGAAGACAGAATAGACTAGACGAAGAAAAAATGAAAAAGCTTATAGGGAATAAAGTAGTAATGATTACTGGGTCAGGTGGAACCATAGGGAAAGAGTTGTTAAATAGAATTAAAAAGTTTTTACCCAAAAAAATGGTTTTAGTAGATTCAAGTGAATATGCTCTTTATAAAAATAAATTATTTTTTTATGAAAAAGATAATAATATTAAAGCAGAATTTTTTTGTACTAATGTCAGAGATGCTAAAGAAGTAGAAAAACTATTTAGGTCTCAAAGACCAGAAATAATACTACATGCAGCTGCTTTAAAACATGTTGCTATATGTGAAGAAAATATATATGAAGCATTTTACACAAATACTCTAGGAACTAAAGTTTTAGCTGATGCGGCATCTAAATATGAAGCTAAGGCAATGGTTTTAATATCAACTGATAAAGCCGTAGATCCTTCTAGTATTATGGGTATAACGAAAAGGTTAGCAGAATTATTAATACAACTAAAGGATAGGGAAAAAAAATCTAACAAGACTCGTTTCCTTACAGTTAGATTTGGTAACGTATTGGGTTCAACAGGATCAGTAGTTCCACTATTTCAAAAACAAATTTCTGTAGGGGGTCCATTAACTGTTACAGATAAAAATGCCACACGTTTTTTCATGACAGTAGCAGAAGCAGTAGATTTGGTTCTAACTTCTACATTTGAATCTTTATATAATAAGGAATTTAAGAGAGGGGATGTTATGGTACTTGAGATGGGAAGAGCAATGAAAATTGATCACTTGGCAAAACAAATGATTAAATTGGCTGGATTAGTTCCAATCAAAGATATCAAAATAAAATATATAGGTTTAAGCAAAGGAGAAAAATTACACGAAAAACTATTTAATAAGAATGAGAAAAGAATAGAAACTAAAAATTTAGGAATACTTATAGCAGAAAGTAAAAAATTACCAGTTAATGAAGTTTATAATACTATTAAAAAGGTGAATAAACATTGTAATAATGATGAATTAGAAAAAATGAAGAGTGAATTATATAATATAAATTATTAAATAAATATAATTGATTTAATGGATGGAGGCATTATGAAGGAAATAATTCCTGTAAAAAGAGCTCTTATTTCAGTATCAAATAAAACGGGAATATTTGAATTAGCGTCAGGCTTGCTAGATGAAAAAATTGAAATAATTTCTACTGGTAATACTGCTAAGAAACTCAAAGAACAAGGAATTAATAGTATTGAAATATCAGAAGTTACAAATTTTCCTGAAATTTTAGATGGAAGAGTTAAGACTCTACATCCATATATATATGGAGGATTATTGAGTATTAAAGATAAATTATCTCATGAGTCAGAATTAGATAAACACGATATAAAAAAAATTGATTTGGTAATTGTAAATTTATACCCATTTGAAGACTCAATCTCTAAAAATTTGAGCTTAGTAGAGTGTATCGAAAATATAGACATTGGTGGACCTTCAATCATTAGAGCTGCGGCAAAAAATTATGATAGAGTAGGGGTGGTGGTTGATAATAGTGATTATAAGATGATTATAGATGAAATTAAGAAATTATCAGGATTAACTTATAATACTAGAATGAAACTGGCTGCAAAAGCTTTTGAAAGAATAAAAGATTATGATACTCATATTTCTAATTGGTTTTTTAATAAAGTAGGCTCTAATAAAAAAAACAAACTAAACATATCAGCACACTACAAAAGCAAACTAAGATACGGAGAAAACCCACACCAGAGAGCTGAAGTTTATAGCTTTGATGAAACAAAGAGTAACTTATTAAATTCTAAGATTTTGCAAGGAAAAGAATTGTCTTTTAATAATTATAAGGACGTAAATTCTGCATTAAAGTTGATAAAGGAATTTCAAAAACCAACAGTAGTGATTATAAAACATAATAATCCTTGTGGTGTAGCTGAAAGTGATAATTTACTTAAATCTTGGCAACTAGCTTTAAAATGTGATCCAATAAGTGCGTTTGGTGGAATAGTTGCTTTGAATCAAAACTTGGATAAGGAATTAGCGCTTAAACTTAAAGATATATTTTTAGAAGTAGTAGTTGCTCCTAGGATAGATTTTGAGGCTCAATTAATTTTTAAGAATAAGAAAAACATAAGATTAATAGAAATTGGAAATTTACCCGAATATAATATTCCAGAGAGAGAAATAGTTAATATTTCTGGAGGCTTGCTAATACAAGATAAGGATAGAAGTTTTCTAAGGAAAAAAGATCTAAAAATAGTAAGTAAAAGAGAGCCTAATGCAAAAGAATTAAAGGACTTAATTTTTGCATTTAAAGTTGTTAAGCATGCAAAATCAAATGCTATAGTTTTTGCTAAGGATGGCTCAACGACTGGAATAGGTGCTGGTAATACAAGTAGGGTTGATTCTGTTGAATTTGCAGCATTAAAAGCTAATAGAGTTGCAAAGGATCTTGAGAATAAAATATCCCCTACTATTGGATCAGTATTGGCATCAGATGCTTTCTTTCCTTTTTCAGATGGTGTAATAAAGGCTGCTGAATATGGTGCTACTGCTATCATTCAACCCGGAGGTTCAAGAAATGATGAAGAAGTAATAAAGGAGGTAAATGATAGAAAATTAGCAATGGTATTTACAGGGGTTAGATGTTTTAGTCATTAGGATTTTACTATTTGTTTTTTGTCATCAATAATAATACTAATCCTGAAATTAGAAATATTAGTATTGTTGACATACCATATCTTTGGTTTTGTGTTATTGTGGTAACTGTAGCTACCAAAAGAGGACCTATGAATGCAGTAGCTTTTCCAGACAATGCATAGAGTCCGAACATCTCATTAATTCTTTTAGGGTTAGATAAATTTATCATTAATGAGCGACTGCTAGATTGAACAGAACCTATAAAAAAACCTAATGAAAGTCCTAAAATCCAAAAATATAAAATATCATCTATAACTAAAATTAAAATACTTAAAATAATCAAGAAAATTAAAGAGATAATTATAATTTTTTTAGATCCTATTTTATCATCTAGATAACCTAATAAGAGAGAACCTATTGCAGCGGTAATGTTTATGCCTATGCCAAAAAATATTATTTCTTTAAATTTGAGATTAAATGTTCCTGCAGCGTATATACCTCCAAATGCAAATAAGGTGTTTAATCCATCAGTATAAAGCATTCTTGATATTAAAAATCTACCAATTTTTGGATTTTTAAAAAGTGATATTATATTCAAAATTAGTAACTTTAACTCTTTTAATATTTTTATATCAGATTGGAAGGGAGGGTTTGGATATTTAATTAATAAAAACGGAAGGGCAAATATCATAATCCAAATACCCACTACAGGACCACAAATTCTTATATTAGCGGAGTACTGTTTTTGGATATTAAATATAGGATCGTCAGGAAGTATAAAACAGAAAAGAACAAGTAATAAGCAAGCTATTCCTCCAAAATAACCTGATGCCCAAGCTTTTCCTGATAGGCTACCTAATTTCTCTTTTTTAGTAAAAAAGTTTAATTTTGCATTATAAAATATCATTCCTAGTTCGAAAGCCGTATTGGCTATGCCTACTAAGATTAGTAATTGTAATATATTTAAGAGATCATGTTTTGGATATACAAACCACAAAAGGTTAGAACATAGACATATTGTTATTGTGGTAAACCATAATAGTAAGTTACTATAATTTTTTTTGTCTGCTAAAACTCCTAGAGGAGGTCCTAATATAGCTACCAAAATTGCTGATATTGAAATCATCCAACCCCAGAGAGCTGTTCCTTCAATACTATTATGAGCTATAGCTTTTACAAAGTATTCAGCAAATACAAAAGTAATTACTATAGTTGCAAAGGGAGAATTTGCCCAGTCGAAAAGACAAAAATATATTGATTTTTTTAGTGCATGCATATTTATTCTTTTGCTTTTTGCGAATCTAGTTTTTTGACGATGGTGTCTATGGTAGAGGCTCTGAAGGCATTTCCTTTATATAAAAAACTAGAACTATTTTCTATCAATTCAGGGTTAAATATTGATAATCTCCTCCAATAATCTGCTGCTTTTTTTAAATTATATCCACCCTTTATAGCATAATGTATTCCTTTAATATCAGCTTCTTGTTCCCTTCTTAGGCTTTGCCATACAAATATATCCATTGTTCTCCTTAGTTTGGGTTTTTCTTGGTATGATATGGGCAATGTTTCAGCTTCAGGAATGCCGTTACTTTTATAATGGAGAATGTTATGTGCTAATTCATGTCCTATTAAAAATGCTAATTCATCATCTGAATTAGAAAACTTTATGGCTGGTATGGTAATATATATTTTAAAGCCGTCTGCGTAAGCATTTGGTATTGTTGACGGTAGAGGTTGAACATTAAAACTGCATATCTCTTCTCCTAGAATAGAGATATCGTGTTTTTTATTTTCTCTTATAATTCTTAATTTTAACATTTCATTGTTATTTGACAAAGCAGATATTTTATTTCTGATTTTGCTTCCTTCTATATTGTTCACAGTTATTATTTTATCACCTTCTTGAAGACCTGCATTATAAGCAGGGCTACGAGGTGCTACTGATATTACTACAGGTAATTTGATATGGTCTTTTGCAATAAAATCATTGGATGTGTCAATATAATTAAAAGTATATTTACTGTCTTTTGGCAAATCTTCCTCAGTGGCGAAAATAAAACCAAATGCAATTATTTTTGAGTTAGTACAACTATCAGTATTGTTTTTTAGTATAGGCCAGGAAACCTTATGTAAGGTTCTTGAGGAGGCTATCATTTCTTGTATTAAAATTTGTTTTTGATGTTTTTTTTCTAGTTCAAGTATTTCTATGCTTATTTTTGGTTCTAAATTATTGTGGCCACTGCATCCAGAAAAAAAAAATAAAAATATTATAGAATGTATTAAAATTAGAAAGGATTTAATGCTACTCATAACTTTTATTCCAAATAATATAAGTTTTAGACAAGCATGATATAAATAATGCAAACACTAAACTTCCTAATATGACTTTAATTGCATTAAAGAAAAAAAGACCAGATGGTAATATTTTGGTTAAAAGAATAGTTGTGAATGATAATAAGGTCATAAATACAGCTTGTGTTAGAAGTTGTAAGAATAAAGTCATTCTAAAACCTTTTGATTTACTAAACATATCAAATAAATTGATATTCTTTCCTGTGGCAGTAGCAGGAAGGGTAAGACCAAAAAGAGGATAAACCATAAGCCCCCAGGTCAGGGCAAATAGAGAAAGAAAACCTGAGATTAATAGCGATGAGCCCTTTGAGTTTTCTATAATTAAAGGAAAATAGGAAATTAAAGCTAATGACGGAAGAAATGTTAAGGCAAATATTAGTGCAGAGTAGAGCATGTAATATAGAGATACTGATGTTTTCTTGTTGGGTATATAGTAGTCTGTGGTTTCGTTAAGTATAATTAGTCTGTGAATGTTTACAGCTGCTCTTACACCAAATAATATTCGTAGTACAAAGTAAATAAAATCAATAAAATTAATATGTATAAAATTATTAGGAATATAAATTATTGAAAACACACGAAAAAGATCCAATAAAATTAAAGGGAAAAGAATTAGAAAATATTCCCTAAAATTTTGTTTTAGGTGAATATATTGTGAAAAAATTATTTCTGAGGTCCTCATATTGCCTATAAGATTTATGTTAGTTTTGTAAATTAGTTTAAAAAAAACACCTGGAGCGGGCGAAGGGATTCGAACCCTCGACCCCAACCTTGGCAAGGTTGTGCTCTACCCCTGAGCTACGCCCGCTTACGTAGACACTTTAGATCAAATAATGTTTAAAATCTATTTATTAAATAATAAAACTTTGTTACTAATTGTTTAATAAGTTTAATTGCTAATTATTTAAATGAAATTATGAATAATATGGACGATATTATTTTAGATGACAAAGAAGAAAAAATAGTTTCTTGTGATGGTGTATTAAGAACTAGCCAAGATAAAGATGGATCCAATAAACATCCACTCATTTATCTGAAAGTTAGTAATGAAAAAGTGACACTATGTCCTTATTGCGGGAAAGAATTTAATGAATGAAATAAAAGAAAATTTTTAAGTAGATAGGATAGTACAGAATGGATAATAAAAATATAATTGATAATAATTCATCTGGTGTAGTTGACATAGATGAAAGTCAATTCATGTCCAAGGTAAT